>JBILCD010000083.1:0-10096 GCA_044353285.1 Crocinitomicaceae bacterium
AGGCAAGGGAGGCTATGATGAACAGATTAAAAACACCCAAAAATACATAGCAGAGACATTAAGAATGATAAGCGAGCAAGAATCAAAATATTCAAATCTTGAGAGTTTTGATTATGTTACAAAAAAAAAACCGTCAAGGAGCAATCGTAAACTTAGAAAAAAGAATAAAAATGGGGGGCCAATATCTATACAGCCCACCACAAAATCAAGACGCACAGCAAAAACAAAAAAACAAACTGAATTAATTGATCTTTATGGTCAATACGATGAATTAAAAGCGCTTGAAGAAGAACTAATAGGAGAACGAATCCCTGTTTTAGAAGAATACACCTTAAAAAAGAAAGTGCTTGATAGCTATCGAAAAAAAATGGGCGAGAATTGGATAAGCTATACTGAAAAAGATGGACTATACACCTATTCAGATGGCGCCACATTCGATATATACACTCAAGAATTCAGCATGCCACCAGCGAAAGAAAAAGAAGAACTGATCATCAGATTAATTGCAATTCCGGAAGACTTTGAGGGAGAATCATCCGATGAAGTGATGCTACACATAAGTAAAACAGATGCTCAGCCATACTATGATTCGGATTTTCAATTAAAATTTGAGGATCGCTTTGATTCTGATAAATACAATTTCTCACAAGCTATTTTCACTCCTTCAGATACCAGTATATTAAAACTAATCTTTCAAGAATTCAATAAAAAAGTATTCCCTTGTCAAATACAGCTTCAAGCCAATGGTGTTGGTATTTGGAACGGTGAAGCGATCATCCGCGATGAAAAACAGACAGAATTAAATGGATACCCAGGCGGAACAACAGAAGAAAAGATGTTATCAAGGCAATCATTGGAATTTAAACAACTTAGAAGTTCAAATTTATTTATTAAAATAGACCGTGCTTTAACGATAAAAGTAAATTCCTTCACAGACCCAGTAATTTCAAGTATTAATTTGGAAGAACTTAGACTGAAAGATATAGCAGAGCAATATAAATTATCAAAAAACGAATTGCTATCTGCCTTGCGATGCATAACCTTAATCTATAAACTGAAAGAAGAATTGGCCATTCAAGCCACCAATTATTTAACTCAAACTGATTCAAAAAAATTTATTGATAAACTAGACGGCGCCATACAAAAATCAAAAATTCAAATTGGAAATGTTTACATCCGTATCAAAGACATTCAGCTTTAGGCCAAATATAATTAGCAATAAAAATAAATATCCATTATCGTAGAAAGGAAATCTTTCTGGAACATTTCGTTTCAATTTGTGTTTCATTAAAAATCAATCTATGAAAATCATATTAGTTATCATCTTCATTTCGAGTCAATATGTGTTTGCACAAATCCCGGCTGACTTTAATAAGCAGAGAAACGACATCGACAAAAAACTTATGCTTACCCTAACAACTTGGTCTTCGGCAAATATAATTGCAAGTAGTATTGGTTGGGCAAGCGCTGGAAATGGGGAGGCCAAGTATTTTCATCAAATGAATGTAATGTGGAGTGCTATAAATATAGGTTTAGCCCTACCGGGTTATTTTAAGGCTAGAAATTCAAATTCTCAAATTTCCCTTGGAAATACATTTAGAAAACAATCAGAAACCGAACAAGCATTTTTATTCAACACCGGTTTAGATATTGCCTATCTGACGGCAGGTTTTTTATTGAAAAGTGAGGGGAAACATAACATTCCAAAGCAAGCCCAATTTAATGGATTTGGAAACGGTCTTTTGCTTCAAGGAGGGTTTTTATTTTTATTTGATCTAAGCGCTTATATTATTCACCGCCATCACGCTACACTTTTAAATCCAACGCTTGACAGGTTAACAATGAGTTCGTCAGGAATAGGTCTTAAGTGGAGAATTGGGAAGTAAATTCATTTTTAACGGGATTAAACCTTAAAAAAATCAGCAGGAAAATTGAGCAAGTATACTTTTTCCTTTGAACGGGTAATACACGTATATAACCATCGATTATAATTTTCATTTCGCATCTGCTCAGGTAGATAACCGAAATCGATCACCACATTTTTCCATTGTCCACCCTGCGCTTTATGGGCTGTAATCGCGTTGGAATATTTTACCTGAAGGGCATTAAAATAGCGGTTTTTCAAAATAAGTTGATACCGCTTTTTCTTATTTCTTTCATAGCTATAGTCTTTTTCTACTTCAAAAAACAATTCTTTCATACGATCACGTGACAAACTAGGCGCTTCAACATTTAATGCTTCTAAATTCAATAAGATATCCATTTCCTCTTCATCTGGATAATCCACAAATTCAATGCATACTTTTGCAAAGTCAAATCCATATAAAGAAGTTCGTTCATGAACCTTTTTGATTCGAATTGTTTCACCATTCGCAATAAAACCAATTAGAGATTCCGGTTTTAGCCAAAAATAATTATTCTTAACCACCATTAACACGTCATTTTTCTGTACATTTTCTTCATGAAATAAAATTCTTGCCCTAATTTCATTATTCCATTGGTTGGCTCGCTTATTCGACATCGTTAATAAAACGGTCTCCTCCATTCCATTTTTATCATAAGACGCCTCTAATAATTCACTTAAAACAGAACCATCAATTTGTTGAACCTCCTTCCCATTGGAAATGATGAGCGGCAAAGAAAAGGAGTGTTGATTGCGAATATACGTTGCGACCTCCGTAATCTCAGAACTTGATGCTTGACGCACGATTTCTTTTAATACCGCATCATAAACCGTTAAAGAAGGGAATAAATTCGCTAAATATAGTTTGTCAAGCGCTGGTGAATCCGTTTGCCCAACAGGTGGTAATTGACCTGGATCGCCAACTACCATCAACTTACATGCCTCTCCACTGTAAACAAAAGTTAGCAAATCTTCCAACAGACTATTGGATTGCTTGGCGTCATCAATTCCAACCATAGATGCTTCATCGACAATAAAAAGCGTATTGGTAAATAAATTCTTTGCTTTTACCAAGCTTGAAGCGCCACTAAACTCACCACCAACAAAATAAATTTGCTTGTGGATGGTATACGCCGGTTGTTTGGCATAATTAGCGATTACTTTCGCCGCTTTTCCAGTAGGTGCAAGAATGCGCACTTTCTTTCGACGCGCCAATATCTCATTAACTAAATAAGCTATGAGCGTTGATTTACCCGTTCCAGCATAACCCTTTAATATAAAAAGTGGCTGCTTGGCGTCGGACACATAGAATTTATTAAACTCATTTAAGGCTGTATTTTGATCATCGGTAAATATTAATTTAGCTTGATTTGATGAAGGAGTATTGTTCGTAGCTTTATCCATTATGTAATTAAAAACCTTTTTAAAGTAAAGGTATTGTCGTAAATTTGTAATGAACTAAAAATACTAAAAAAAAGTAAGCTTAGTAACTCCATTTAGGAACTAAAAAATAAAAATGCGCTATCAAATCGAATTTTCCGAATTTGCGCTACAAATCACCTCTCTAGAAGACGATTTGTTAGTAGATACTGCATATCATTTGATCAGCTCAATAGGCGATGAATTAAAAGTAGCCGAGGCAAAATCATTTATTAAAGAATTTAGTAAATCCTCCTTTCTTCACGCAAATGATTACACGTGTTTTTTCAGAACAACAAATTTTGTATTGATTCCGAATACTATTTTCGATGACAATGAACGTGTGAACTATTATGAATTAGCTTTCGGACATCCTAATGATTCAAACCAACTATTCACCAGCCAAAACGTGACATTAGGCGTAACAAGTATTTATGAGATAGTGCCATGGGTCTCAAAATTCTGCGCAGCCTTTTTTCCTAGCAATCCAATTACTGCAACCCACACCACCTATTTAAATCAAGGTAAAAGTATTGAAAACAATGATCTCGAAGGAAGTATATTTTTCGATGAATCGTCTTTTTATTTACAGCTTTTTCAAGGCGGAAAATTAATTTATAGTCAAGAAACAGCCATCAATTCCACCGATGACATCATTTATTTTACTACAGCAGCATTATTAAAACTTCCGATTGACAATTTCCAAGGAGAAATTAAAATTTACCCGAGAAAACAAGATGATGATGCGGCATCGATTACAACTCTTTTTGAACGCGTAAAAGAGTTATCTGCCCTGAAATTCTCCCCCTTTAATTATGATAACTATCAAACTCAGATACTTTGCGAATAATTAGCGGCTCCTTAAAAAGCAGACGATTTTCGGTACCACCTGGATTTCCTTCGCGGCCCACAACCAATTTTGCAAAGGAGGGCTTGTTCAATATTTTACAACATAGCATTGATTTTAATTCTTTAAAGGTATTAGACTTGTGTGCAGGCACAGGCAACTTATCTTTTGAATTCATTTCCCGGGGTGCACAATCTGTTGTTGCCGTAGACGAGAATTTTATTTGCGCAAAATTTTTAAAAGCCAATGCAAATAATCTTGGGATTACCTCTCAATTTGATGTACAACGAGCAGATTGCATAAAATTCCTTACCAATTGCCATACAAATTTTGATATTATTATTGCCGACCCTCCATACGAAGCAAAATTTCATGAATCCATTATTCAACTAGTGCAAGAAAAAAAACTCTTATTACCCAATGGCCTATTAATTATAGAACATGGGAGGCATTCTGATTTTAGCAAGATAACCAACTTCAGTTTTTGCCGTATATTTGGGAACGTATACTTTAGTTTTTTCAATGCATAAAATGAAAAATACAGCTATTTTTCCAGGTACCTTTGATCCTTTTACAAAAGGACATGAAGCCATTGTAAAAAAAGCCCTTAGCGTATTTGACCATATTGTAATCGGTATTGGCGAAAACACTTCAAAACAAACACTCTTTTCAATAGAGAAACGAATGGCGCATATTCTTTCTTTATACGGCCATAATGAGGGAGTGAGCGTTAAAAAATACACGGGCTTGACCGTTAATTTTTGCCACGAAAACAACATAAAACACATCGTTAGAGGATTGCGAAATACGAAAGACTTCGAATATGAAAGTTCAATAGCTCACATGAACCATGAATTGAAACAAATAGAAACAGTCTTCTTTCTAACAGACCTTCCCTTAAGTGCTATTAACTCATCAATTGTCCGAGAAATATATAAAGGAAATGGTGCCATTAGCCAATTTGTAACAAGCCCCCAACTACTCGTTTAAGTAAAATGAAAAAAACTAGACTCCTTTTTTTTCTTCTTATTTTACAAGTTCCTGTATTTACTCAAGTAATAATTCAAGGCTCAGCCATTGGCTATGAGAAGAAAAAAATAGCACTTTACAAAATAGATGACTACATCTCGAATCACGAAACATTAATAAAAGAAGGATTAATAGACGAACGAGGATATTTTAAAATTTCAGCAGAAATTCCAAGCATCGAAAAATATATCATTCGAGTACAAAATTGCTACGCATATCTTTATTTACAAAAAAATTCAACCTACACGATTGAAATACCAAAAAATGAAGATTTCAATAAAGTAAGTCTAAACAAAAAAGAAGTAGAAATTACTTTATTTGATTTAGACAGCAATGATATTAACTATAAGATATTAGGATTTCAAGCATGGATGGATACCTATTTATCCAATATTTATTATTCAAAAGAAGCTGATGAAAATAATTTCATCAAACAGATTATTGCTTTTAAAAATGAAGTGGAAAGTGTTTATGCTAACGACACATCGACTTATTTCATTGACTTTTTAAAGTATTCCATTGGTCAAAATATCGAAAATTTAAAGTTTAGAGGAGCATCGAGCAACGATGATAAAAATTTATTCTATTTCGAAGGACAAGACATATTGTATAAGAATGATGCGTACATGGAATACCTCAAAAGTTTTTACAAAAAATATTTATTCCAAATTAAAGGTGTTGCGTCAAAGGACATTTACACAGCGATAGTGCGAGGAGATTTATATTTAACGGATTCATTACTAAAATTAGATAGTTATTTAAAAGATGATAAATTTCGTGAACTCGTTTTACTAAATTTATTGCGGGAAGAAAGTTACTCCTCATATATACCAAAATCGAGTATACTCAGCTTAATTCAAAACATATCACTAGAGAGCGATTTTGACGAAAATGTTAGCATAGCAAAAAATCTTCTTGCTAATTATAATTTTGCGTCCATAGGTTTTCGCTTTCCCGAAATTTCAATTGGTGATAAAGAAGCTCCTCTCTATTTAAGTACAATAAAGGGCAAATACTTTTATATTCATGCCTTCGATCCCACTAGTCCAAAGTGTATAAATGAAATTGCCGCATTAAAAAAATTATATGATAAATACGGGAAACAAATCGAATTTATAACCATTTATTTAGATCCTGAACGAGCTTATTCAAAAGTTGAACAGCGTAACTTAGATGCTTTAAATTGGCGAAAAAGAAGTTATAAAGTAAGTGATCCTATTTGGGAGAATTTACAAATCATTTCCTTTCCTTATTATATGCTAGTTGATGATTCCTATTATTTACTTGCTTCCCCAGCGCTAAGTCCAATTCCTAATAATAATTACCAATCCATCGAAAAAACGCTTTACGACATCATCCATCGAGATGATTAATTGCCCCCTTTACGCTTATAAAACCCCCAAAATATTCCTAAAATTCCACCTGTCAAATGAGCCATGTGAGAAACGTTATCTTTTGCAAAAGACAGGAATACTTCCTGCCCTAAATAGAAAATAAAAATTAAAATAAATGTAAAGGGGATTTCTTTCGATTTAATGTGTAATAAGGTAGATAAAATGATAAGCATAAATACAATTCCGCTTAAACCTAATAAGCCATTGTCTTCAAAAACGATATGAATAATCCCAGTAATAACTGCTGTAGTTACCACCATTAATAGATACTTCGCGCTTCCGATTTGCTTCTCAACAATAGGAGATAATATTAAAAAAAATGAAAGATTACCGATTAGATGCTTCATATCCGCATGTCCGAAAATATAGCCCATTGTACTAAAATACCAAGCTAAACTCTGGCTTTTAATCTTTCCATCCAAGATAAAAAATTGATCAAACTCAATTGGGTAATATACTTTCAGCCCAAATACGCAAATACAAAAAAGCGTAATAAATATACTAACTTTAGGTTCAAATGTTATTCTCATATTATTCTATTTTAGCACTTAAGCCCTTATCCAATAGAGCGATACATTTTGGTTCTAGTTCGTTATATTCTCCTTTATTTACAGCACAACGTCCATTTGTATGAACGATCCAAGCACATTGTTCTGACTCCATTAATTCCATGTTGCAAATAGACATTAAAGAATTTATAACATGATCAAAACTATTAACATCATCATTATATAAAACCAAAGATAAAACCTCGACGATTTCTTTCTTTACAGATTTTTTAACTTCAGGTGCTGCAATCATAATTCGTTTATTTTAATAACATAATCATACTTATTTGCCATTAATTCAATTTCCTCAATTGAACTATTTTGTAAAATTACAAATTGTATCTCGATAGCATTAGATTTTGTAATGATAGTATAAGGAATATTACAATGCAAAAGCCAATCATGCACTGCCGACTTTATCGTTGAATTCGTGGCATAAACGGAACAAACTTTACTTTTCTTTATTTTCGATTCCATGGACATGTCAGCATAAAAAATTCGTTCAAATGCTGTAATTGTATTAATATCAATAAATCCAGAAATAACATGCTTTTGAGTTGGATTAAATATAAATGTCCCTCCCCTATTTGAAATCCCCAACAAATCATTTGTAATTCCAGCATCAACATTTTTAGTAAATTGAATATAATTAATCGTTGGTTCAAGCGGTGCTTCTAGTTTACTAAAATCAATTGCAGCTACAGTTAAATTGCGATTTTTGTTTAGCTCTGGCGTTCGATTATTTTGTTGTAACAGGGACGTAGCCGTATTAATATCTATTCGTTTTCCATTTGAATATGCGACAATATATGCATCTGTAATACCTTTTGATATAACCGATACCTTTCGATTTTTTGCATCTTCCAAACTTGAAAATTTACCACTTGAATAACGATACTGTCCATTAGGAGCTTGATAAGCATCTAATTCCTCGATGCCCAGCAATTGATTATTATTAATTTTTCTATTATAAACACCCACTTGAACGGTATAAAATACATCTTGATTTTCTATCGATAAATTTTCATTAGTATTTTTTTCAGCAGTTTCAAATAATCTGGCCACGTCTATGGATAGCTCGTTTTGAGATTTTGGAACACATTTTCCCAAACGTTCTAATTCTTTTGCCTCTGCTATGGATATGCGTTTACCATCACAATATGCTACAATAAAAGCATCTGAATATCCAACCTTTCTAATTTCCTTCCTCGCATTTATAGCTATTGTTGCATTATTAAAGAATCCAGCTAAATAACATGTTAATCCATTAGCCAAAACCTCGCCCGAAACTGGTGAGAATTCTCTAAATTTATCAATGGAAATAGGTTTTCTAAACGCTCCTAATTGAACCCGATAGATTAAACCAGAAGGCGAGTCAGAAAGTATAGGTAAATAAACGGATGCAGTATTAATTTGCTTTGCGTCGATTTTAAAGTCATAATTAGTTTGACTTTTTGTCAATTGTAATGGTTGAATTTTATCAAGAAGCATTGCTTCCATTTTTGGCTGATTAGCTAAGTTGGTGATTATTTTACCTTGATTTTCTAATTTCTCTGAATAGTCATTTAATGAACGTAATTGTTCATTAAGCAATTTTGCAAGCTCATGTTCAGATTCAGAAACGGATGCAACACGATTATTCTCATTCATCATGGCATCTAATTTTTGCTTATTTAACGCTATTTCATATTGTAAGCTATCACGTGTATGAGCCATCTGATTATAAGCAGTTCGCAGTTTTAAATAATCGTAATAGCTTGGATCTTTACTCAGCGCTACTTTTTCATCCTCAGACAACTGCTGCGTATTCGCAAACTTATAAGGAATCTCTTTACTTAATTCTTGACTTTCAGAAGTACGCTGAATAATTTCATTGTTTATAATGGCAATCGCTTTATTGATAAGTTCAGTGCCTATTGATGGTTCATTAATCTTTGCTGTTTCCAGAACTTCTTTTTGTAGAACTAAGGCATTTATGATATCATTTTTATCATAACTTTCTTTTAAGATGGGGAATTCATCTTCTAAAGCGTTGATTTTTGACGATAAAATTAACTGACTAGCAATCAAATTATTTGTGGCGTCAAGAACTTTAACAACTTGGCTCCCACTTTCTTTATCATTTGGATCCTTCTCGGTTAATATTTGCTGTTCTAATTTTCTTGTTTCGTTGAAAGAAAGTATCAGTTCATTGGGTATTTCAGAATTAAATTGCTGTAGTTGTTTTTCAATCGCTGATGAATAGCTTGAATTGTTATCTAGAATTAAGGCTGGATTTTCCTTCTGCTCCGCTTCCACTGTTTCTTTCGAAACGATAACTGGATCTGGCGTTTTGGTTTTAGCAGCTTCTAGAGCGATCTCTGCTTCCACTGTTTCTTTCGAAACGATAACTGGATCTGGCGTTTTGGTTTTAGCTGCTTCAAGAGCGAGTTCTGCTTCCACTGTTTCTTCCGAAACGATAACTGAATCTGTCGTTTTCGTTTTAACCGCTTCCAGAGCGAGTTCCGCTTCTACTGTTTCTTTCGAAACGATGACTGGATCTGGCGTTTTGGTTTTAGCCGATTCTAGTGCGAGTTCCGATTCCACTGTTTCATTCGAAACGATGACTGGATCTGGTGTTTTCGTTTTAGCCGATTCTAGTGCGAGTTCTGCTTCCACTGTTTCATTCGAAACGATTACTGGATCTGTCGTTTTCGTTTTAGCCGATTCTAGAGCGAGTTCCGCTTCTACTGTTTCTTTCGGAACGATTTCAGGATCTGGCGTTTTGGTTTTTGACGCTTCAAGAGCGAGTTCCGCTTCCACTGTTTCTTCCGAAACGATTACTGGATCTGTCGTTTTCGTTTTTGCCGATTCTAGTGCGAGTTCTGCTTCCACTGTTTCATTCGAAACGATTACTGGATCTGTCGTTTTCGTTTTAGCCGATTCTAGAGCGAGTTCCGCTTCTACTGTTTCTTCC
>JBILCD010000244.1:0-3353 GCA_044353285.1 Crocinitomicaceae bacterium
AATACATTAAAAGACAAGGTGAAATTGGATTGCCTGATAACGACTTAACCAGTCCTGTGAATTATCGAGTAATTCGTTATGCAGATGTTCTTTTAATGGCAGCTGAAGCGCATTATCAGAGTGGAAATACAGCCACAGCGCAGTCCTTAGTTACTCAAGTACGTCTTCGAGTTGGTGTTCAACCTATTCCTGTTAATTCCCTTGATGTCATTTACAGAGAACGACGTTATGAATTATCTGGTGAGGGACATCGCTTTTTTGACTTAGTTAGAACAGGAAAAGCCGCCGATTTTATTAATGGTTTTGTTACTGGAAAGCATGAGGTTTTTCCTATACCTCAAGTGGAAATAGATTTAGCAGGAGGAAATTGGCCTCAAAATAATGGATATTAAATTTATATAGATGAAAAAGACTCTTTTTTTAATAGCAAGTATTTCTATGCTCTTTATTGGGTGTAAAAAAGATAATCCACAATTAGGAAATCCACCTACTTTAGCTGAGGCATCGTTTACGTATAGCGTGTCTTCAACAAGTGCGAATGTTCTTAATTTAACGGCCACTAGCCAAAATTACCAATGTTTGTGGGATTTTGGCAACGGGGTAAAAGCTCAAGGAGCAACAGCAGTAGCCTCTTATCCATACGCTGGAACGTATACTATAAAGCTAACGGTATTTAATAATGGTGGAAGCAGAAGCACTACACAAGATGTTGTTATCGCTCAAACAGATTTATCTCTCCTTAACAACCCAATATTTACCAAGTTAACTGGGGGAGCAAGTGGACCTGGATATAAAACGTGGGTGATTGATTCTGCCCAAACAGGGCATATGGGCGTAGGGCCAGACCCAGAAAGTGCCTTAGGAACTGTTCCTGAGTGGTGGGCTGCAGGACCTTTGGATAAACCAGGGGTAGGACTTTACAACGATAAATATATTTTTACGTTGAACGGATTTAAGTTTGATATGATTACCAATGGTGACGTTTATGTGCATAACTCCTTGTCCGGCAGTTTTCCAGGGTCTTTCCAAAACCTAGGCGATTATACAGCCCCATATGGAGATCAATTAGATAAAACTTGGCTCTTAACTGAAGGCGCCTCACCTACTATTACCGTTTCAAATGGATCCTTTTTAGGATTCTACACAGGGGTATTAACATATCGTATATTAGACTTAACTGATTCAACCATGCAACTACAATATGGTCACCATGCTGGTGGTTTGAAGTGGTACTTGAAATTAAAAACAGAATAACTAACTATAAAAAGATGCACATTAATTACTTATTGATTATTTTCTTTGCAGGAATTACAGCGTGTGAAAAACCCGTTCCTCCTGCAGTTACTTTACCAAGTAACCTCCAAACAACTGTTGTTGTTTCTAATGGAACGGTAGACGTTTCAGCCCAGGCCGAAAATGCTAACTTTTATACGATGACCTTCTATCATGGAAACGACTCAACAGTCCTTGAATCTCAAGCAGGTACAGCTTCACACGTATTCACTTCATCGGGCACATATACCGTTAAAACCAAAGCGCACGCTACTTATGCTGATTACATCTCAAAAACGGATTTAGTGCAAGTTACGGTTTCCAATGGGCAAGGCGGGCAGCCTTCTACGGGTTATACAAGTCCGCTAACGTATCCAAATTATACATTAGTTTGGCAAGATGAATTTAACGGGTCGAGTTTATCTAGTGATTGGACCTATGATATTGGTAACGGATCGTGGGGTTGGGGGAATAATGAGTTGCAGTACTATACCAACCAGAATGCCACAGTAGCTAATGGCGTATTGCAAATTCAGGCCAAACAAGAGCAGTTCAATGGTCAGGCATATACGTCATCAAGGATAAAAACTCAGGGCTTAAAATCTTGGAAATATGGTCGAATTGACATTCGAGCAGCTCTCCCATACGGACAAGGAATGTGGCCCGCCTTGTGGATGTTGGGGGATAATATCACCTCTGCTGGTTGGCCGGCTTGTGGTGAAATTGATATCATGGAATTGAAAGGTGGAGCAGGAGCTAATGATAGAACTACTTATGGAACCATACACTGGCAAGACAATGGCACTCATGCACAATACGGGGGCACAAAAACTTTAACAAGCGGAAAATTTGCCGATGAATTTCATGTGTTTTCAATTGTATGGGATCAAGTGGGTATTCACTGGCTTTTGGATAATGTGGAGTTTAAATCTGTTAGTACAACACCTTCAGAGCTTAGCGAATTTCAGGAAAAATTCTTTTTAATTTTTAACGTGGCTGTTGGCGGAAATTTCCCGGGAAATCCAGATGGCACCACGGTCTTGCCTCAATCTATGTACGTGGATTATGTAAGAGTTTTTCAATAAGAATTGAAAATCAAATCAAATAGTAAGTTGTCTTGTATGAAAGTTATTTTGTTCATTTTAGTGGTGAGTTCATGTGTTTTGTCATCGTGCAAAAGTGTTACTGCAGTTGTCGCCCCGGCATCTAATCAACAAGTGTCTTTTTCGCTTTCTACTGAAGAAGAACTGGAAATTAATAGCGTGATTGCTAAGATGAGCTTAGCGGAAAAGGTTGGTCAAACCTGTCAAATTACCCTTGATGTCTTACTGAAAACATTGCCCGATGGGTCAGTAAGAGCGTTGGCTGAGATTGATGAGGAAAAGTTAAAAGTGGCCATTGAGGAATATAAAGTAGGTTCAGTATTAAATGTTGGCAGCCACACCTTAAGTCTTTCTGAATGGGAAGGCATTTTGAAGGCTGTACATCGAAATTATCAGCAGGGCCTTTCGAAAGCTCCGATTATTTATGGTGTAGATGCTATTCACGGAGTAAACTATACGATAGGAGGCACCTTATTTCCTCAAGAAATAGGATTGGCTGCAACGTGGAACCCAACATTAGCTGGTAGTTTTGGTAAAATCACAGCCTATGAAATGCGAGCCTCGGGCATTCCTTGGAATTTTTCACCCGTTTTGGATTTAGCACGTCAACCTTTATGGTCGAGAACATTTGAAACACTTGGGGAGGATCCTTATTTAGCCTCGCAAATGGGTGCAGCAATAGTGACTGGTTACCAAGGAAATGGCGAAATAGACGCTTTTCATGTAGCGGCGTGTATGAAACATTTTGTCGGTTATTCTGCAACTACAACTGGAAGAGATCGAACACCTGCTTGGATTCCTCAAAAATACATGACGGAATTGTACTTGCCATCGTTTAAAAAAGCAGTAGATGCTGGTGCCCTAACTGTGATGATTAATAGTGGCGTCGTGAATGGCATTCCAGGCCACATGAATTATGATTTAATCACCAAAACATTAAAGCAAGATTGGGGATTTCAAGGCTTTGCCGTCTCCGAT
>JBILCD010000302.1:0-3349 GCA_044353285.1 Crocinitomicaceae bacterium
GCACCCAATGCGGGTCCAATCGGTGGTGAAGGGTTGGCCGCTCCTCCTTTGATTTGTAGCTTTATTAACGCTGCTACTTCTTTAGCCATATGTATACAAATTATGTAGTCAAACGTGAGTATTTTCGGGAAGCTTTAATCGATTTCCTCACTCCTACGGGTTAATAAACTATTTAAACATCTTTTTCAACTTGCATATAACTAAGTTCTAGCAAGTTTTTTCTACCAAATATTTTAACCATTACTTTTAACTTCTTCTTTTCCTCGTTAATTTCATCAACGACTCCACTAAAGTTATTAAAAGGACCATCAATGACCTTAACGGCTTCACCAATGGTAAATGGAATTCTCAATTCTTCTTCTGTTTCAGAAAGCTCATCCACTTTTCCTAAGATTCTATTCACCTCAGACAAACGCATTGGAATAGGGTCTCCTCCTTTTTTTCCGCCTAGAAAACCGATAACATTCGTAATACCTTTAATAACGTGTTGAACTTCTCCAATTAAAGCCGCCTCAACAAGCACATAACCCGGCAAATACGTTTTCTCTTTATTAATTTTCTTACCATTACGAATCTGGAAAACTTTTTCAGTAGGAATTAAAATTTGCCCAACATAATCAGACAATTTTTGACGTGAAATTTCCAATTCGAGTTGTTCTTTCACTTTCCTTTCCTTACCGCTTACAGCACGTACGACGAACCACTTTTTAACTATCTCCGACATTTTTAGAATTTAATGGTATAAAAATAACCGAGTAATCCCTTCCAAAAAGGATCTTTAGCTGGAGAAATTCCAAACAAGAAATCCATTACAAAAATCATTAATGCAATCAGAATTGATGCGATAACAACAATTATAGTATTGTTTTGAAGCTCTTTCCATGTTGGCCATGTAACATTATGAACCATTTCATGGTAGGTCTCGTTAAAATATGTTTTAATTTTTGACACTGAATACGTTTTAAATGTTGCACGGGCGGTAGGATTCGAACCCACGACCAATGGTTTTGGAAACCACCACTCTACCAGCTGAGCTACACCCGTTTAAAAAGGGGAGCTTTTACTCCCCTTACTAAACTTTATTTATATAATAGTTAAGCTACTATTTCAGTAACCTGACCTGCTCCAACAGTTCTACCTCCCTCACGGATTGCAAAACGTAATCCTTTGTCCATTGCAATTGGAACGATCAATTTCACATTGATTGTAACGTTATCACCTGGCATTACCATTTCACGACCATCGATTAGGCTAATTTCACCTGTAACATCAGTAGTTCGGAAATAGAATTGCGGACGGTATTTATTGTGGAATGGAGTGTGACGACCACCTTCTTCTTTCTTCAAAACATATATTTCAGCTTTGAATTCATGATGAGGAGTTGTAGACCCTGGCTTACAAATAACCATTCCTCTTTTAATTTGAGATTTTTCAATACCTCTTAATAAAAGACCAACGTTATCACCTGCTTCACCTCTATCCAAAATTTTACGGAACATTTCAACACCTGTAACAGTTGACGTTAATTTAAGGTCTCCCATTCCAAGAATGTCAACACCTTCACCTGAGTTAATTACACCTGTTTCAATTCTACCTGTTGCAACTGTACCACGACCTGTAATCGTAAATACATCTTCAACTGGCATTAAGAACGGCTTATCTCTATCACGAGGAGGCAATTCAATATATGTATCAACGGCTTCCATCAATTCTTCAATTTTCGCTACCCACTTTTCCTCACCGTTAAGTGCACCAAGAGCAGATCCCTGAATTACTGGAGCGTTATCGCCATCATACTTGTAGAAAGAAAGTAATTCTCTTACTTCCATTTCAACTAATTCTAATAACTCTTCATCATCAACGCTATCCACTTTGTTCATGAATACAACTAAACGAGGCACACCAACTTGACGTCCTAATAAGATGTGTTCACGTGTTTGTGGCATTGGTCCATCAGTAGCCGCAACCACCAAAATCGCACCATCCATTTGAGCAGCACCCGTAACCATGTTCTTCACATAATCGGCGTGACCTGGACAATCAACGTGAGCGTAGTGACGATTTACTGTTTCGTACTCAATGTGAGAGGTGTTAATAGTAATACCGCGCTCTTTTTCTTCAGGTGCATTATCAATCGAAGAAAAGTCTCTCACTTGAGCCAATCCTTTAGATGCTAATACACTTGAAATTGCAGCAGTTAATGTAGTCTTACCGTGGTCAACGTGCCCAATGGTACCAATGTTCACGTGCGGTTTGGAACGATCAAAATTTTCCTTAGCCATTTTTCTTTTTGTTACTTGTTAATAAATACAACCTATTTTAAAAGGATTACACTTTAGCAATCCAATGTCTTTTTTTTTCATTTGAGCCAATGATGAGAATTGAACTCATGACCTCTTCCTTACCAAGGAAGCGCTCTACCCCTGAGCTACACCGGCGCAGAAAGCAACTTAGAGCGGGAGACGAGACTCGAACTCGCGACGTTCAGCTTGGAAGGCTGAAGCTCTACCAACTGAGCTACTCCCGCTTAATACTATCTGTGGGGAGAGCAGGATTCGAACCTGCGAAGGTATGCACCAACAGATTTACAGTCTGTTCTCGTTAGCCACTTGAGTATCTCCCCAATACTCGAGCCGATGGAGGGATTCGAACCCCCGACCAGCTGATTACAAATCAGCTGCTCTGGCCAACTGAGCTACATCGGCGAATGTTGAAATCACTAATATAAAGAACTTTTTCCCTAAACTTCCTTAAATTTTGGACTGCAAATGTACGAAAGTTTTTTTTATCCCAAAGGTTTTTAGGTTTTTTTTTTTAAATATTACAAAGCTAAAAATAGCGATAAAGTTATTTCTAAATTTACAGCGAACAATGAGACGAATAATTTTTAGCGTAACGAATGATCTATCCACAGATAATCGAGTAAATCGAAGCTGCATTGTCGCGCAAAACTTAGGCTTTGAGGTGTTATTAGTAGGACGTAAACTTCCGAATAGCCAAGATATTAAAAGGCCATATACCACCAAAAGATTCCGTCTTATTTTCAAAACAGGCGTGCTGTTTTATGCTGCTTTTCAACTTCGTTTATTTTTCTATCTACTTTTTAAGCGTGTCGACTTGCTATATTCTAATGACCTTGATACCTTATTACCCAATTATCTTATTTCTAAACTCAAGCGCACTCCCCTAATTTATGATTCCCATGAATTATTTACAGAGGTTCCAGAATTAGAGCATTCGCCTTTCAAAAAAGGAATTTGGGCATTTGTTGAAAAACGCATCGTTCCCAAGTTAAAGCATTGCATCACGGTTAATGAGTCGATCGCGGCTATTTTTGAAAAAAAGTACG
>JBILCD010000010.1:0-26419 GCA_044353285.1 Crocinitomicaceae bacterium
AGACATGGCTCGGATTTAAAGCCGTAGAGGTTCCTCCATCTCCAAAATCCCAAGAATAGCTTGCGCTCCCGTCAACTACACTCGTATTGACAAAGCTCGCAATTGATGGAGCACATTGCAAACTATTTAAGAAAACAAAGTTAATACTGGGCTCAAAGTAAACATAAACTTGTTGTTGAATAGAATCAATACAATTGTCAAAACTACCATAAAGCGTTACCGGGTGAACTCCAGCACTTAAATAGGACACATCATTTACATCTGAACTATTCGCTGATGAAGGTACTGCATTGGGCCCAAAATCATACCAGTAGTTTGCATTTGGTGGACCGCTAACGGTTCCGTCGAAATCATACAACCCACCATTAATACAGAGAGAATCTGAATGGGTAAAACTTAATAATAATGGTTCATTAATGGTGATTTGAACATCACTCGTATCAGAACAATTCAAACCTGAGCTTGCAATTAATTGAACGGTATAGGTTCCAGACGTAGTATAGGAATACGAGGGTGAAAAGACACTGCTTATGTCTGTGTTTATTCCGCCAACCCCAAAATCCCATTGGTATTGAAAACTATTGGTGGAGGTATTTCCAAAGGCGATGGTCAGACCAAGGCATTCAATATTAGGGGGAACGCTGATACTTGATGTTGCCTGCCCAAAAATATAAACAGAGTCGGTAAAACTAGTTTGACATTGACCATTATCACCAGAAATGATAATTGTGTGATATCCCGGTGTGGAGTATACAATAGTTGGCCCTGCCAAGCCTGATGCACTACTTTGTGATGCACTCGCATCAAAAGTCCATGAATAAGTGCCAATAGCTGGGGAACTAGATAGACCAACAAAATTAAATTCATTACCGTTAATGCATAAGGAGTCTTCTGCTGTCCATGCTACCGAAAAAGGATTATTTACGATAATCGAAATATATGCGGTATCTGTGCAGGGCATGCCCGGGTTAACGATGAGCTGCGCTTGATATGTACCTGGGCTAGGATAGGTGTAATTTGGCTCAAATAAATTACTGATATCGGCATTTGTTCCAGCAACCCCAAAATCCCAAGCGTAGCTCGAACCACCATAAGAATTATTATCAAATTGTACGGTTAAACCTTGGCAGTATGAAATAAAGGTCGGCAGTTGTTCTTGTGTGGGTAGGATCGCTTGCATGGTAATGTTGCAGTTAAATACCCGGAATAAAAAGTCACGTACAGTTTGACCGATAACAACACCATTTCTGATTTCTTGAACGCGCACACCTACTACAAATAAGCCGATCATGTTTGGATTGACATTTAATATACCACTAACAGGATCAATCGAAACAGAAGAGCCAGGGCCTAATGGAGTAGCAGCGCTATACCCTCCGGCCCAATTGACTGGCGGATAAGGTGGTGGTGGGGTTTGTGCAGGGAGAGGATTTATGGAGTTTGCTCCAGCGTTTGGGGTGACCAGTGAATACACTAATTGATCTCCATCGGGATCTGTTGCAGCATGATTAAAGACCAAGTTGTCATTGCTGCAAAGTAATATAGGGGGGTAGTTTACAAATCGTGGACTGCTGTTTTGATAATAATTGGAACCTGAGCCGGGTATGGTTGTGCTTAAGGTTATGCCCGTGTCATCGGGATTATTAAGGTTGGTGACATTTGGTCCGCGGCAGCAACGTTGGTAGGCTATCGTATAACCATTTGGCGATGGAGGTAGGGTAACAACGACCGTGTAGATAGCTCTTTCAACGCAAATATTTGTAGGGGGTGTTGCGCAGGGATTATTGAAAATTACAGGCAGTACTGTGCTACCCGGAAAGGGAACGTCAATGTTTTGATATAAGTTCCCCCCTAAATAAATCGCCAATTTTAGCGGATTATCATATTCTGCACCTGTTGAATTGCAATCTCTATATAGGGTTATAAAAAATCTATATTGGTTATTCCCAAGGTAATTGTAATAAATATCACCCCCAATGATATGGGAAGCAAAACTTAGTTTAGAAAATAACACAAAAAGACAAATGATAATGTATCTCATAGGCTTAGTAGACGTAAAGTTAGTCCAAATGTTTGCTTTTAAATATTATTTGCATCCATCAAAGTTATATATCGAAGAAGTGTATTTATAAGCACCCCAATTTTCGATCAATGAGCCATCAACACATTTCCCTAGATTACCCTTTTCGAAAGCAAGATCTTTATCATAAAAATAGCGTGCTGCTAAACCATAATAATCATGCCTACTTGGGTGCTCAGGGTTACAAATCGTAAATATTTTTTCATTAACTTTTTGATTGACAATCATTTTTATGGCTTGTATTACATCATGGCTATGTACCAAATTTACCGGTGAATCACCATCGTTTAGAGGTGCCACTTTTTTAATGAGGCTGTGAATGGGGTGTCTTTTTGGACCAATTAAACCTCCGAGTCTAAGGATACACCAATTTGAAGCGTGTAAAATAATGTTTTCTGCCACCACCAAGGGATGCTCTTGCATGAGTGCACTTTCTTCAGAGACTCTGCCCGTGCTATTGGCATAAACGCCGGTCGAACTTAAAAATATAACACGAGTAGTAGTAGAAAATGCGGATAGTAGAGACGAAATCATCAATGGATAATACGTAAAACCTGTGGGGGGTAAACCAATAATTAAGACATCGGTTTCTACTAATGGATTGAGATTAACGGAGGTATCAGAAAATGTAATGCTTAGTGATTTCCATTTATTATTTTCGAAAAACAACCGTTTTTTAGGGTCTCTAGATGAAATCGCTATGGTATACCCATCGTCATATAAGGCTTCAGCAAGTTGAACCCCCAACCATCCACCTCCAATAATTGTTATTTTTTCTTTCATTATACTTTTCAAATCTTACCTTTGTCAGACCATAAAGATACAAAGATGAGTTCTTACGACGTAATTATTATTGGTTCTGGACCTGGTGGATACGTTTCTGCCATTCGTTGCGCCCAACTTGGATTAAAAACAGCGATTATTGAAAAATATGCAACATTAGGGGGCACCTGCTTAAATGTGGGTTGTATTCCCTCTAAGGCATTATTGGATTCTTCCGAACATTATTTTAATGCCAAACACAACTTTCAAGAACATGGCATTGATTTGAAGGGTCTACAGGCAAATTTAAGCCAAATGATAAATCGAAAAAATGAGGTGGTAAGTCAAACCTGCGCTGGGGTAAAGTTTCTAATGGATAAAAATAAAATTTCCGTCTATTATGGAATGGGATCTTTCGTTGATAAACAAACGGTTTCTGTTAGTGCTGAAGACGGCTCAAAAACAACGCTGACGGCTAAAAATATTGTGATTGCAACTGGTTCAAAGCCCAATTTCTTTCCGGGAATGGAGCCAGATAAAAAACGAATTATCACCTCTACTGAGGCACTTAATATGACTGAAATCCCCAAGAAAATGCTCGTGATTGGAGCGGGTGTTATTGGTTTGGAATTAGGCTCTGTGTTTAGCAGACTTGGGAGTGAAATTGATGTAATTGAATTTGCACCGACCCTGCTGCCAACAATGGACGCATCGATTGGGAAAGAATTTGGTAAAATTCTTAAAAAAGAAGGATTTAAATTTCACATGGAACACCGTGTAGAATCGGTTGTCAATATGGGGAAAAAAGTGGTTTTGACTGCTTTAAATAAAAAAGGGGAGTCGATTAATTTCGAAGCGGATTATTGTCTAGTAGCCGTTGGTCGAAAAGCATATACGGAAGGCTTGCAGCTTAAAAACGCTGGTATTTCAGCGAATGAGCGTGGGCAAGTGGAAGTGAATGAGCACCTTCAAACTGCAGTGCCTACTATTTATGCTATCGGAGATGTTGTTCGAGGCGCGATGTTGGCTCATAAAGCAGAAGAAGAGGGAGTATTTGTGGCAGAGTTAATAGCGGGTCAAAAACCTCATATTAATTATAATTTAATTCCAGGGGTTGTTTACACATGGCCAGAAATTGCTGCAGTTGGAAAAACTGAGGAGGAAATAAAAGCCATGGGTATCGAATATAAAGTAGGAAGTTTCCCCATTAAAGCTCTAGGCAGGGCACGTGCAAGCATGGATACTGCTGGCTTTATTAAGATTATTGCGGATAAAATAACCGATGAGGTATTGGGTGTTCATATGATTGCCCCTCGAGCAGCTGATTTAATTATGGAAGCAGTTGTAGCAATGGAATACCGAGCCTCTGCTGAGGATATTGTTAGGATTTGTCATCCTCATCCTACTTATTCTGAAGCGATGAAGGAAGCTGCAATGGCTGCTACGGATAACCGCGCCATGCATATATAATCAGGGATTCCAAAGTGCCCAACTTTTCATGGCCTGCGTTTTTAACATGCTCTCCCCATTCATTATACTAGCACCTTGCGCTTTAGCTTTTTTTAGAAATAGTGTTTCAATAGGATTGTAAATTAAATCGATGGCAAGGTGTTCGATTCCCATTGATTCATAGGGAATATCAAGACACTCATCGAGGTGTGGGTGTGTTCCGACCGGTGTGCAGTTAATTATTAATTTGCAAGCGTTGATCATGTGAGAATTTACCGCTGAGTAATCAAAGTGTTTAGGGATGCCACTCGCTTTTCGACTAACATAAAGTACGTCAATACCAATTTCTTGTAATACATATGCCACAGCTTTTGCTGCCCCTCCGGTCCCAAATATGATTGCGCGTTCATGTTGGTTCGTTAAAAAGGGCTTGATGGATTGCTGAAATCCAAACACGTCTGTGTTGTATCCAATTTTATGGTTTCCATCAAAAACGATGGTATTTACAGCACCAATTGTTCTCGCAAGTGGATCAAGTTCATCTAAATACGGAAGGACGCTTTCTTTGTATGGAATGGTAATATTAAGTCCCGCCGGTTTTAGGTCAAATACCGATTGAATGTGTTCGATAGCTTCAATTTCAAAGTTTTGGTATTTTGCAACGATGTTTTCATTTACAAAGTAATCTGAAAAAAAGTTAGCAGAAAAAGAATGTTGCAACGTTCTTCCAACTAAACCATATACTTTCATTCAATATTACTTTTTTTGCTTATAACAATTCTGGTCGATATTCGAAATGCATAGTGTCAAAATGGGACCATTTACCTCCCCAAATAAAGCCATGTTTTTCAAAAATATCAACGATCCCTTGAGGAATTTTATTTTGATATTTTGGCTTTGCTTTCTCATCGGTACAGTCACAAGACCATTGCCAGTAGTTGGAATAGCTCGTGTTTAAATCTATGGTCATGCCGAAGGAATGATTGCTTAATCTTTTTGTTCCGTTAATGTATCGCCAATTGAAAGTCCCACCAATATTCGTTAAATATTTTTTCCATTCTGGATGTTTATCCAATTCATCGGAAATAGCCTTTAGTTCTAAATGCGCATTGTTCACTTTACTAAATTGCACTGTTTGATTCACCAATTTTGGACACCATACCACATTTACTAAATTCTTAACAACAGCCTCTTTCGTTGCACCATACATTTTTTTAAAAAATGCCTCATTTCTAATTCTTCCGGCATCGCTAAGTAGATTTTCTGTAATGGCACCTTTTGTATAAGTATAAAAAAATTGATCTTGAATATCAGGGGTTTCTAGCAGCTCAGCTGTGCCTTTTTCCATTTTATCATCATAGATTAATTTTGTACCATCATAAAAGTAAATATAGTTTTCGCTAATATGATGTATAGAAAATGGGTAGGCCCGCACTAATTTATCTGTGGATTTTCTTTCGGGAACTAGGGTGAAAGAAAGTAAGAATAAGAAAAATACTGATTTCATAAATTGTTAATATTTAGCCGCTTCTGTTAAGATAGCACGTGGAACATTCGGGAATCGTTCTGTTAGTCCAGCACACCAGAGATCAGTTGGGAAAAATGCTGATTCAAGTTCTTGCCAATATCCATTTGTTTTTCTAAACAAGCCACCACAATAACAACAATCATAGTCTTGATCGATACTTTGTTCTAATGACTGACCATCTTTGCGTTGTGCCGTACCTTCGAAGTAGGCATAATTATTCATAACTTTAAAGTGATTCACCACAAAAGTTACTTCTTGTCCTACCTGATCAGACACCCCATCCCTCATTAAATTCAACATTTGTGTTCTTTCCGCACTGTTTGATGATGATTTGGTTTTGAAGTCCCGCATGGTTTGTCCCGTAACGATCGTTGTTAGGGCAATAAATAAAATTAGCAGAACGGTATTTTTCATGGACTACATTTAGGGTTAAATATACAAATTTCTATTCTAAACACAGCAATCTTTTTTATTCACCCTCTCAAACGATCAATGAATCGAAAGGTTAATCCGTGGGCTTCGCTTTCTATTTAGAAGAAAATGATACGTCATAACTCACAATATTTTAACTTTGTGAAGTGGAAGAAGCCCTCGTATTAAAATCGACAGGAAAATGGTATACCCTTGAGTTATCTACCGGACAAATTGTGCAAGCGCGAATTCGTGGAAAACTACGTTTAGAAGGGCTTTCAACCACTAATCCTATTGCTGCGGGTGATAAAGTATTCCTACTTCCCGATGTAGATGCGGAGGGAATTCGCTTGATTGATAATATCGTCCCACGTAAAAATTACCTTGTGCGAAAGTCAACCAATCTTAGCAAGCAAATGCAAATTTTAGCCGCAAATATTGATCATGCTTATTTGGTGGTTACCTTAAAATCTCCTGTCACACAAATTGCCTTTATAGATCGTTTTTTAGTTTCTGCTGAATCTTTTAGAATTCCAACGACAATTTTATTTAATAAAACTGACCTATATGGGGAGGAAGAGTTGGGACTTCTAGCTGTTTTAAAAAATATTTATAGCGCCATAGGTTATGGTGTAGCAGCCATAAGTACAATGGATAAATTGACAACAAATTTTCTTTTGAATGAAATCGATGGAAAGAACGTGATGATTTCTGGCAATTCTGGTGTTGGAAAATCATCGTTAGTAAATGCACTAGATGCTACGTTAAACCTTAGAATTGGTGAAATTTCCCAAGCTCATGAACAAGGCAAACATACTACTACCTTTGCTGAAATGCATAAATTAGAGAGTGGCGGCTATATCATTGATACCCCAGGCATACGCGCTTTTGGCCTAATTAATATAGAAAAAGAGCATATCTCGCATTATTTTCCTGAAATAAGGGACTTATTGGGGCAATGTCGTTTTCATAATTGTATGCATTTAAACGAGCCCTATTGTGCGGTTAAACTAGCATTAGAAGAGGGCCAGATTGCAGCGTCTCGGTATCATAGTTATTTACAATTAATGGAGGAAGATGGCAATTCTCCATATCGTTATGCATAGAAATCATGAAGATAGTCATACAACGAGTAAGTAGTGCGTCCATTAGAATTAATAAGGAAATCTACAGCCATATCGAAAATGGCCTTGTCGTTTTTTTAGGCATTCACTCGAAAGATACTCTTGATGATATTCAGTACCTAATTAAAAAAATAGTGTCCTTACGCATTTTTAGCGATGGAGATGGAAAAATGAATTTGTCTGTCCATGATGTTAAGGGCGACTTGCTGGTGATTAGTCAATTCACTTTATATGCTCAAACCAAGAAAGGAAATCGGCCTGGCTTTATAGATGCAGCGACTCCTGAAATTGCCTTGCCTTTATACCACGATTTTTTGGCTTGCCTTCAGCAGCAATATACCGGACGGATTGAAACTGGGGAATTTGGCGCCGACATGCAAATAACGCTTTGTAATGATGGTCCAATTACCATAATTATCGACTCAAAGGAAAAATAATCGCATTAGAAACCATAAACATTAATTACTACCTTAAAATAGATCAACATGAAAAAACTTTTCTTCTTTTTACTTCTTTCAACGAGTGTTACCGCTCAAAAAAAAGAAATTTCTTTGGCTGACGCAGTCTTACAACAAGGTCGTAAATTTGGCCCTGACCGCATAGCGAATTTTCAATGGATTCCTGGGGGCTCAAGTTATTCCTATTGCAGCAAAGATTGGACAATCTTATTTAGGTCCGAAGTGGCCTCCGATAAAGATCAGGAATTGATAAAAATTGGCGATATAAATACTGTTTTAACAACAGATTTCGCAAATTTTTTCGGAATGTCTTGGCTCAACAATCATGAAATTTGCTTGAATGATGGATCAAAAGTTTATTCCTTTGACATTAGCTCAAAAACGGGTAAAAAAATTCAAAAAGTAGAAGATGGAGCCGAAAACCAATCCATTCATGCTGCTAGCAATCAACTATCCTATACTTTGGGCAATAATTTATACTTGCTTAAAGCAGATGGAAAAAAAGTGTCAATTACGAAAAATACCGATAAAAATATTGTCTCCGGCCAGTCGATTGCTCGCAATGAATTTGGTATTTCAAATGGAATTTTTTGGAGTGAATCAGGAAACAGACTAGCATTTTACCAAAAAAATGAAACCAATGTGCATGCTTATCCTTTGCTTGATATTACGCAAACACCAGGGGAATTAATGGAAATTAAGTATCCAATGGCCGGACAAAAATCAGAGGAGCCTAGGATTGGAATTTATCAAGTGAAAAAAAATAAGACAGTTTATATCAGTCCAAGAGGGGATAAAGATGACTACTTTACGAATCTCACATTTACTCCTGACGACCAATATATTATTGTTGCTGAGGTAAATAGAGATCAAAATCACATGTGGCTAAATCTTTATGATGCAAAATCAGGTAAGTTTATTAAAACGATTTTGGAAGAAACCAATGATCGTTGGGTAGAGCCTGAGCACGCTGCTTATTTTCCAACGAAAACATCATCTAATTTTGTTTGGATATCTGAAAAAAATGGATTCAATAATTTATATTATTATGACATCAACGGTAAGCTACTGAAGCAACTGACTAATCACACGTTTGTGGTAAAGGACATATTGACAACGAGCAAAGATGGCAAGACAATGTATTATTCCGCCACCGGACCGAATCCCATGAATACCTTAGTTTATTCTGTTGATTTTGAAGGAAATTCGGTTTTAGAAACCCGCGAAGAAGGGACACATGCTTTTTCTTTGTCTTCAGATGGTATTTACTATTACGATGCTTTTTCTAGTGGAACTGTTCCTCACAAAGCGATGCTATGGACCAATAACGGGAAAATGGCAAAACCACTCACTACCTCAAAAGAAAAACTAGATGATTACCTTATTGGTCAAACAGAAATTGGAACCATTAAAGCCAATGATGGGGCTGATTTGTATTATAGAATGATTAAACCAAGCAATTTTGATGCTTCTAAAAAATATCCAGTAATGGTTTATGTTTATGGTGGGCCTCATGCGCAAATGGTTACCAATACTTGGCTTTTTGGAGCCAATCTTTGGATGCATTGGATGGCGAATCAAGGATATATTATTTACACGCTTGATAATCATGGTTCTGGTGAACGAGGTTTTGATTTTGAGTCAAAAATTCACCGCCACTTGGGCGATTTGGAAATGGAAGATCAGTTGTTGGGGGTTCGTTTTTTACGTTCTTTACCCTATGTAGATTCCACTAGGCTAGCAGTGCACGGATGGTCTTTTGGCGGCTTCATGACCACCTCGCTGATGCTGCGTCAACCAGGAGTATTTAAGGTGGGAGTGGCTGGAGGCCCAGTAACGGACTGGAAATATTATGAAATCATGTATGGCGAACGGTACATGGATCGTCCCGAACAAAACAAAGAGGGTTATGAAAAAGCTTCTTTACTGAATTATGCCGACAAGCTAACAGGAAATTTATTACTGATTCATGGAACAGTTGATGATGTTGTTGTCATGCAGCATAATTATGCCTTGGTTCAAAAATTTGTTGAGGCAGGAAAACAAATGGATTTCTTTCCTTATCCGATGCATAAGCATAATGTAATAGGGAAAGATCGAGTGCACTTAATTGAAAAAGTTCTAAGCTATATTTTGGAGAAGAATCAGTAACTAAGGTTATATTTCTGGCATAGCGCCCGCTTCATTTTATGAAGTGGACACCTTTTGTGATCCGCTCAGGATTACAGAACCTAAAAAAAAGGCTCATTCCAAGCATAGCGCCCACTATGCATTGCATAGCTCGGTCTTTTCCATTTTTATTGTTTACGGAAACAAGTTTCCGACACTAAAAAACGAAAAAGCCCGCTTCATTTCATGAAGTGGACACCTTTTGTGATCCGCTCAGGATTCGAACCTGAGACCTACTGCTTAGAAGGCAGTTGCTCTATCCAACTGAGCTAGCGGACCCTAATATACATTTCATTTTTCGGTTTGCTCTATCCTCCCGAACCTTCGGGAGAGCTAGCGGACCAAAATCTAATTAATAAAAAAGGGGATGATTGCTCATCCCCAAGTTGTCGGGGCGGCAGGATTCGAACCTGCGACCTCCTGGTCCCAAACCAGGCGCGATGACCGGACTACGCTACGCCCCGAACTTATTGACCTTTTGTTATTGCTATCAGTTTGATCGTTATCAAACTCGTCTCACCATAATCAATCTTCGCGGTGGGAGCGAGATTACTTCAGCTTTGCTTCAGTGCTCTGCGCTTCGCTCCGGGTCGAACGAGTTCAAATCTCCCTTCGCGGATCACCATAATCAATCTTCGCGGTGGGAGCGAGATTCGAACTCGCGGTACAGTTACCCGTACGACAGTTTAGCAAACTGTTGGTTTCAGCCACTCACCCATCCCACCTATGCATTAACGGACGGCAAAAGTAAGAAATCCTTTTGTTTTTTCAGAATTTTAGACGAAAAAAAATGGCTTAATCGTAAACAAATTCTCCATAGCTTGATTTGATGGTCACTTTCGCACCTATATTTGACTCAACACGTCCGATAATTTTTGCATCTATTCCGAAGTGATTTGAGATTTTAATTAGCTCATTGGCAATTTCTTTGGGCACATATAATTCCATCCGATGCCCCATATTAAATACTTTATACATTTCTTGCCATGGTGTTTGAGACTGTGATTGAATCAATTTAAAAAGCAGGGGGGTATCAAATAAGTTGTCTTTAACAATGTGTAAATCCGTTATAAAGTGCAATACTTTTGTTTGCGCACCACCGGAGCAATGTACCATGCCGTGAATGTCTTTTCTGAATTTAGCAAGCATTTCGATAATAACAGGCGCATAAGTTCGCGTCGGGGAAAGAACCAGTTGACCTGCATTTAGTGGGCTTCCCTCTATCGAATCGGTGAGTTTAAGCGCTCCACTATAAACGAATTCTTCAGGAATAGATGCGTCATAGCTTTCAGGAAATAAAGTAGCTAATTCATGATGAAAAACATCATGTCGCGCACTTGTTAATCCATTACTTCCCATGCCACCGTTATAACCATGCTCGTAGGTAGCTTGTCCAAATGATGCAAGACCCACTATAACATCTCCAGCTTGTATGTTTCCATTTGAAATAACATCGGATCTTTTCATTCTGCAAACCACTGTAGAATCAACAATAATGGTTCTTACAAGATCGCCGACATCTGCCGTTTCTCCTCCTGTCGCATAAATATCTAAGCCGAAACTCCTTAATTCTTCCAGCAGGGATTCTGTTCCATTAATAATTTCTGATAATACTTCGCCGGGAATCAGGTGCTTATTTCTACCAATAGTAGAGGAAACGATGATCGGACCAGTAGCGCCTACACAAAGTAAATCATCAATATTCATGATTAAAGCATCTTGGGCAATCCCTTTCCACACGGAAATATCACCGGTTGATTTCCAATAGGTATAGGCCAAAGAAGATTTTGTTCCAGCGCCATCGGCGTGCATGATAAGACAATAGTCATCGTCGCCTCCTAGATAATCGGGCACAATCTTGCAGAAGGCTTTTGGAAACAACCCTTTATCAATGTTTTTTATGGCATTATGCACATCTTCTTTTCCCGCTGAAACTCCCCGGGATTGATATCTGTTGTCTGACATTTACGTTAAGGTTGTGATACAAAGGTAAAAAAATGACTCAGTTATTATCTGCTGTTTCATCTAATTCATCTAGAATTTTCTGCACATCTAATTCAGTTGCTTTCAATTTAGATTTACAAAGGTGTATTAGTTCAGCCGCCCGCTTTACTTTTATCGCTAAATCATCAATAGAAATGTTGCCCATTTCCATTTCTCCAACGATCTGCTGAAGCTCTTCAAAAGCCGCCGCATAATTTTGTTCTTTCATAAGGTAAAAATAAGTATTTAACCTTTTGGAACATGAAATGAGCCCTTTTTTTTCAGCCAAAAATGATAATGACAAGTGCTTTCAACTGCTTCATTTAGCGCCATTTTGGTATGTGTAACCATGGACTTTAACAGAAATTTATTTTAAGGTCACCGGTAAAATTAGTATATTTGCCATTGAACGCGTTGTTTTATGTGGAATTTTATATCCAATCTTATACTCAGAAATCGATTTATTATCCTAGGGATAATTACTCTTTTGACTGTGTTTTTTGGATTTCATGCCTCAATTGGGATTAAGATTGATAACAAATATGGGACTCTCCTTCCCAAAGAGACCGAAACACAGAAAACCTACTTAAAATTCAAATCTTTATTTGGCGAAGATGGCACTACCTTGGTCATTGCAATTAAGTCAAAGGAATTATATACAGAGAAAAAGTTTTTGCTTTGGCAAGAATTAGGAGAGAAAATCCTGAAAATGGATGGTGTCACATCTGTAATTTCTGAGGCGAAATTGGTTAGATTAAAGAAAGACGCTAGCAAGTCGTCTTTTAAACCTGAAGTTATTTTTACTGGGCGCAATCATAATTTTGACACCACTAAAGATGGGGGTAAAAGTATTCAGGAGCTTAAAAACGAAATTCGAAGTAATCCCCTTTATGCTGATTTACTGTATAATGATTCTACTTACGTAAGCTTAATGCTCGTAAATATCGACGAAAAATTTCTAATCGATAAAAAAAAGCAAGGGGTAGTCATTAAAATTGAGGAGTTGGCTAACTCATATCACACTTATTTTGGTGATGTGCATTTTTCAGGTTTACCGCACATGCGCGTTCAAATGGGCAAGCGTGTGTTAAACGAAATGTACATCTTCATCTTTTTATCCATGTTGATTTCCGCCCTATTTATGTACTTCCTTTTCAGGTCTGTTCGGGTAACAATAATCAGTATAATAGTGGTAATGGTAACGGTTGTTTGGGCATTGGGAACCATTAGTTTAATGGGGTATAACGTATCACTCATGATGGGATTAATACCTCCTTTAATGATTATTATCGGAATACCTAATTGCATTTATCTTTATAATAAGTTTCATTATGAATTTCGAAATCATAACAATAAGGCAAAGGCTTTAAGCCGCATGATTCGAAAAACAGGCACAGCTATGTGGCTCACGAACCTTACTACCGCCATTGGGTTTATGACATTTTTATTTACTAGTTCTGATAAGTTCTTTGAGTTTGGTGTTATTTCTTCCATCAATATAATGCTTTGTTACCTTGTTTCTATTTGTTTAGTTCCCATCTTTATTTCCTTTTCTAAAAATCCACGCGAACGCCACTTAAAGCACCTTGATAGAAAACTCGCAGTTGGTTTGTTGGAACGTTTGGTTTCCCTTACGACTAATTATCGCCCTGCGATTTATATCGTTACGATCGTTTTAACCATATTGGCAGGGGCTGGGGTGTTTTTCATGAAGGTTACAGGGAATATTACTGGCGACTTGCCAGTAAATGATCCTATTCGAAAGGATATTCGTTTTATGGAGAAAAATTTCGGGGGCTCAATCCCCTTTGAAGTATTAGTTTACTACAAAAAAAACAGTAGATTGTTTGATAATACAACATTAAGTAGGGTGGAAGAGGTACAAAATATGTTTGCTCATGACACCATGTTCTCCAAGAGCATTTCTATTGTTGACTTCGTTAAGTTAATTAATATGTCGTATTACGATAATGACTCTAGTCGTTATACTACTTTTAAATCCTCGGATAAAGCTCAATTAAAAAAGTATGTGGAAGGCTTTAATTCGAGTATACAGAATTCGTCATTTTCGATTAAGGAATTAGTAGATACAACGAATAAAATAGTTCGAATTCGAACACAAATGAAGGATATTGGCTCTTATCAGGTAACTGACGAAGTGGACACCATTCGCTCGAGAATTGATCGAATCTTAAACCCTGATCGAAAAAACATAGAACGCTATTATGATAAATTAGTAAAGGGAAACAAGGATTATTATGACTCTTTATTGTTCTCCGATTATACCGGTATTTACAACAACACTACTGCGCTTTTAAGCAATGGGAATCAGGAACAGATAGATAAGTTCGATTCTGATCCGGAGTTAATAAAAACTTATTATGCTTCTAATTCCTTCTTTCCTATCTTGCGTAAGGCCATCGATAAAAATTATTATGATGTCAAGTTAACAGGCACCTCCGTCGTTGTCTCAGAGGGAACTAAATACTTGATGGACAATTTATGGCAGAGTATCATCTTTGCAATAATATCCATTGCAGCATTAATGTCTATTCTTTTTTATTCGTTTAGAATGGTGGTCGTTTCGATGATACCTAATTTAATTCCAATGATTGTTACAGCCGGAATAATGGGATGGTTTGGCATTCCATTGAAACCGTCAACATTATTAATTTTTTCAATAGCACTTGGTATTACAATCGATAACACGATTCACTTTTTAGCCCATTATCGGCACGAATTGAAAATGAAGAAATTAGAATTAAAGGAGTGTGTTGCCATGTCAATACGTGAAACCGGATTAAGTATTATTTATACTTCCGTAATTTTGTTTTTCGGTTTCATTGTCTTTGTTTTTTCTGATTTTGGAGGTACCCAGGCACTCGGATATCTATCTGCGATTACTTATTTTGTTGCCCTATTTACCAATTTGATTTTATTGCCAAGCCTATTGTTGAGTTTTGAGCGTAAATTAACGACGAAAGCTTTCGAGGAACCGATGTTTGAAATCTACGATGAAGAAGATGATACCAATTGGAACTTATTGGAATTAGACGCTGATGAGGCCGATAAAGATAAAGAATAAATAAGGCTAATCAACGCACTCCATTAATAATAAGTCCCCTGATTCGTGCTCAATTGAAACGATGCCATCCCTTAAAACGCTATTGCTGTTACCCATTCGATAACCCGAATTTAGTTCCTCATTGTTTAAGGAATACATCAGATTTTTAGTGCTTATACCGATTACTTTCCCCAAGGGTATCAAGGAAATTATCGTGCCCGAAGCATACCACTTTTCGTATTTTGTTTTTAGCAAGATAATCTTAGAATAATCATCAATTATAGTGATATCTATGGTTTTTCTGTAGTTAACGATACAGGAAATATTAGCAAAAAAATGATCACTTCTCCTTCCCGTTGCCCATACTACTTTTACGGATCGCACTTCCTTTAATAGTAGAAAGTCAAAGGCTTTTTCTAAATCAGTTTTATGCTGATTCGTTGAGTGTATGATTTCAATTTCTGGATGTTTTTGCTGGTATATGGAGGGGTTTAACCCTCGATCAAAATCGCCTAATAAAACACTAGGCTTTATTCCTAATGCTAGTACTCTGTCTATTGCTGCATCAAGTACTACTATATAGTTCGTCTCACGTAAAATGTTCTCCAACAACTCATTACTGCATTGTTCTCCGTTTGCAATAATTATTGCCGAAGACAAGGAGGAAGAGCTGTTTATATTGTGATTCTGCACTACTAATTTATTTTTTTTGCTCAAAAATATAGATTATTACTAAAAGACAAGCTATCGGCATTTCATATTTGTGAACCGACACAGAACTCATTTTAAATATTTATGAAAGAATCATAAGGTCGTAAATTGATTACGTTCTTCAGCTCTAAATTTGTATCATAAAAAGAAAAGAGTATGGAAAAGACAATGGAAATAAAACAGATTAAAGTGGCCTCTTGCAGGGAGGATGTAGTCATCTTAGGCCAATTATCAAGTGGAAACTTTCAGTATGAAAGTTCAATTGTTATCAATACAAGTGATTTAAATCGTTTAATTAATCTTTTACAAAAAGATAATCCAAGTGATGAGATTAGTGCCATGTTTACAAGTACTGATTTTTATGACTGGACCGAATATGTTTTAAATACAAAGTCCCTTGACAACAAAACAATTCTAATAAGTGATATAACGGATTTTAAATCGTTAAGAAGAATTTGTGCTTAAGGCTGGATGATAACCGTTTCTTCATTGGTCGTCTCGGCCTCAATTTTAATAATCCCTTGGCCAAAACGATTTGATTTATAAGCTTCGATATCTAGTACCGCAACCCCAGCTTGTCCCAATTGATAAATTTCATTATAATTGAATGTTGCTATTCCTGCTGAGTTGGTATAAGCGGTATCATATACTGCTACTTGAGACGGGCAATTACAAGTTGATGTACCGTGTAGTACAACCATTGCTTGTTCGACAACATCATTGTTTTCGTCACGAACCTCAATTTTTGCGATGGTATCTTCTTTCTTAACACAAGAACCAATAACCATTAAGCCAATTATAGCTACTCCAAAAAGAATTATTTTTTTCATTTCCTTAGTTTAATTCGGTAAATAAATTGTTTCAACAGAGGTCGTGTGTACACGACATCTTGAATAACCAGTCGCTGTCTTTGTGTTGTATTTTACAACGATATCAAAATAACCAGTTGTATTATCTTCACCTGAAACATCAAAGTATTGATCCATATTCACAACAGTAAAGCCGGAGCTATTAGTGTATGAAGTATCTACAAAATTTAAGGTAGCTGGTGTGGATTGTTGGTCGCCAATAACGACTACTTTGGCTCCATTCATTAATTGATTAGACGATGAGCGAACGAATACTTTTAAAATGGCGGGATCTTTTGATTTGCAAGAGCCAATTATCACGATAATAAATAGGAATAAAATTCCAAAAAGTGCTTTTTTCATCATATTAATTAAGTAGTAAAATTAAAAATAATTTTCCAATAAACAAAGTCTATACGTGCAAGCCAAAAAGATGTTGCCAAAGATCCTCGCAAATGGAGCTTAATAACTCAAATTGCAACTCTTTATTCTTTTATTTCAAAATCCTTTTAACTTTGTAAACTGTCCTTTGTTGCTATAAAACAATTTAAAGGAATTAAAAGTTACACCGTGCCCAAAATGAATGATAAAATTAACCAATTATTGCTCCTATTCAAGGCTGATGCAGATCAGGTAGGCACGCCTGACACATTGGAGGAGTTTCGAATTAAATATTTAGGTTCTAAAGGCTTATTAAAAGATTTATTTAATGAATTAAAGACCGTACCCAATGAAAGCAAGCGGGACTTAGGCCAGCAAGTAAACGCCATCCGCATTCAATTGGAGGAATTTTATACTGAAAAGAAAACCGTTCTTACCCCACAAGAAAATATAAAAACAGGTCAAGATTTAACTCGGCCAGGACAAAATATCACGAAAGGAAGTCACCACCCATTATCATTAGTAAGAGACGAAATAATCGATGTGTTTAATCGAATAGGGTTTGAAGTTTCGGAAGGTCCTGAGATTGAAGATGATTGGCATAATTTCTCCGCTTTAAATTTCCCCAAAGACCATCCGGCAAGGGACATGCAAGACACATTTTTTATCGAAAAAGGGGACAGAGAAATAGCGCTTCGAACCCACACGAGTTCTGTGCAAGTACGCGTCATGGAAAACACTCGTCCTCCCATACGAACCATTTCACCCGGAAGAGTTTATCGAAATGAAGCGATTTCTGCGCGTGCGCATTGTTTTTTTCATCAGGTAGAAGGATTATATATCGATAAAAATGTTTCGTTTGCTGATTTAAAACAAACACTTTTACACTTCGCGAAAGCGATATTTGGAGATCATGCCCAAATTAGACTTCGCCCCTCCTATTTTCCATTCACCGAACCAAGTGCTGAAGTCGATGTTTCTTGCTCTATCTGTGACGCTAAAGGTTGTAATGTTTGTAAATACAGTGGATGGCTAGAAATTTTAGGTTGTGGAATGGTTGATCCAGCAGTGCTTGAAGCGAGTGGGATTGATTCTTCTGTTTACAGTGGCTTTGCCTTTGGAATGGGGGTAGAGCGTATAGCGCAACTTAAATTTAAAGTAAATGATCTACGCTTATATTCTGAAAACGACTTGCGCTTTTTAAAACAATTTTAGCGATACGAATGAGCTACATAGAACTGAAAACAGAGAATGAACTAAAGGAATTGATAGCTGCAAGCTTTCATAAACCTCAAGTTATTTTTAAACACTCCACCCGTTGTTTTATATCATCAAGGGTACTTAAAAATACATTGAGTAGTTTTGAAGATCCCCGGGCTGATTGGTATTTATTGGATTTAATTGCTTTCCGAAATCTTTCCAATGACATTGAAAAGATGTTAAACGTAACGCATCAATCTCCTCAAATCATTATAATCCACAAGGGAATTTCACCCTATAATGCCTCCCATGAACAGATCTTGCCAGAGGCCATTTTCGAACAGCTTGATAACCTTAACCGATGAAAAAAAAGAAACGCGTTACCATTCTTATCATTGTTGGAATAGGCATCATTTCTTATTTCCTTTATAAAAATAATGTCACCCCATTAGAGGATGAAGCATTACCGTGTCATTTTACGATTCAGGATAATATTACAATTACTCATGGACAAAAACTTGATATACCAATAGCATCTACTGAACAATTTAATTCCATTGAACTTCGCATAGGCGATAGCATCCTCTCAAAATGGGCGAAGCCATCGAAACTCATTCATTATGAATTAAATTCAAAAACCATGCACGTGGGTTTGTATACACTGGTTTTAATCGCAAAAACGAAAGATGGGAATGAAATTCGGGATGAACGAACTATTCAAATACTATCTGACATTGTTCCAAAAAAATGGGGGGTTAAGATTATCAACGAGTACCCTCATTTAGATTCTAGCTATACTCAGGGTCTTGCTTTTCAGAATAATACACTATTTGAAAGTACGGGAGATCCAAACGCAACAGGTAGCTCTTTAGTGGGTGAAATAACATTAGAAACCGGTAAAATAAATCGTCGTACTGGATTAGACAAAACTTTCTTTGGTGAAGGAATTACCATTTTAGGGGATAAGATTTTTCAAATCACTTGGAAGAATCAAACTTGTTTTGTGTATAATGCCGCTGACTTTGCCAAACAAAAAACATTTACCTATACTGGAGAAGGCTGGGGGATTTGTAATGATGGAAAGTATCTCATAATGTCCGACGGAACGGATAGATTAAGCTATCTTGACCCGGAAACTTTCCAGTTATTAAAATCAGTAGATGTTTATACCAACGAAGGCCCCATCTCCATGTTAAATGAGTTGGAATTTATTGATGGATTAGTCTATGCAAATATTTACACCACTAACTTAGTTGCCGTTATCGATCCGGAAAATGGAAAAGTAATGGCTATAATTGATGCAACAGAATTAGTTGAGCGCGGAAAAGGAAATGGACAAGTACTTAATGGAATTGCATATAACTCCTCCAATCGCAAAACATATATGACGGGTAAGTTTTGGCCAAAACTGTTTGAAGTAGAAGTGCTTAAAACACCTGTTAAGGGCTTGTAAAGAAAAGTTGGCTTTGAAACCCTACGCCATTTGAAATAACTATTCTATAGTTTCCATTTTGATAATCATCCAATGAAAAAAAATGATATTTTTCATTAATATCAAATGATTTTACTACGGCATCATTCTCATTAAGCACTTGAATTTTTATTCCTTCACCACCTATTCCGTTCAAATGCAATTGAAATAATTTTTCATTTATAGGCATTAAACTGATAAAGCCTTGCTCGTTTTCTACTATTGATTTGGGTAATGTGCGTTTGTTTTTGCGTTTTAGCTTTACTTTTTCGCTGCCATCCAGCGCCAAAAGAGGACCTAGATTTGGCAAATCGCCTTCAGTAAAGTTTTTTTGCTGGTTAGCAGGTAGCATATCCTTATCGGTTAATTTCCATACGCGCATATAATCTACCAAGAACTCACTGGGGAAAGCCGTTTTCTTATTCGGGCCAGGAGAAAAAGGACCTTTATCGACCGCTACGGATAGATTAGCAATCATATTCATTTCCGCTCCAAAATCGCCGACATAGTTGGCAACGGGCTTACCATTCATGTAAAAGTTAACATAGCCAGGAAGCCATATCCCTGAAAAAACAACCCATTCTCCCATTAAGGACCGATCCGTTTTAAGCCAAGCGCCCCATGGTTTTTTTACGATATACGGAAAGGGTTTGATTTTATCACAAGCATCGGGACAATGAATATCAACATGAAATTCGTTTGTTTTCTCTCCTTTCGATTCCATGAAATCAATTTCGTCGTTAGGTTTCCCGCCATAAAGCCAAAAGGCTGGCCACAATCCTTGACCCTTAGGAATAAAGCAACGGCACTCAAAATAACCATACCTAAAGGATAATTTACTCCATAATGCTGCCGTTAGGTAATTTAATTTAACGCGATTGTTTTGGACCAATGGATTTTTGTTTTTTATATCTTCCTCCAACATCCATTCTGGAAAGGTGCGGTAGTCAGAGCTTGTATCTACCGTTAAAATAGCTTTGCCATTTTCAATACTAACCATTTCTGGTGCGGCATAAATCCCATCCTTAATCGACAATCCTCCCCAAGGATAATGATTATACCACTTGCTTTCATCCAAACGCTCGTCGGTAAATTCATCTCCAAAATGATAGTACCATTCTTTTATTGTATTGTTGTTTATCTGCCAAAGTGTCGGCTTTAACTGTGCCGCTAATGAAGATAAAACGAAGCAAAAAGACAAGACAAATAAGTGTTTCATACCATTGAATTTACGAAGCACTCAAAAATAAGCAAGATAAATTTGATTTAAAGAATTATTGCAATCAAAATAACTAATACACGTTTTAAGGATATCGCTTATCTTCGCTTTTCCATGTGCTTAAGACTACTTTTATTACTGTTTTGTATCACTCCTGTCATTCTAAACGCACAAAGTGGTAATTTGAGGTCGTACTCCATTAAAGCGTCCCCCTCCATCGTCAAAATAGATACCTTAAGCATCTACCCCAATTCCTTTTATGCCATATGGAATGGGGACACCCTGTCCAAAAACGATTATTTTTTAGATTACACACGCTCAACTTTTCAATGGTTGCGAAAAGATACCGGCCTAGTCAAGCTTCATTACCGAGTGCTTCCTTTTGATTTTTCTCGCAGCTACAAGCGATATGACACCACACTACTCAGTATAAAAGCAAACGATGAAAGAGACAAATTCAAAATTAGTAATTCCTATTCCGTCAACGATGTTTTTGGCGGACAGGAATTAGCAAAAAACGGAAGTATCTCTCGGGGCGTGAGTTTTGGAAACAGGCAAGATTTAGGGATTAATTCGGCCTTAAACTTAGAATTATCAGGGAACCTATCACCGAATTTAAAAGTGCTTGCGGCGGTTTCAGACGCCAACATACCCATTCAGCCCAATGGAAACACGAATAAACTTCAAGAATTTGACCAAGTCTTCATCCAAGTATTTAATGAGCAATTTAAACTAACGGTTGGTGACTTTTGGCTATCAAAACCTGATGGCTTTTTCATGAACTATAAAAAAAGGGCACAAGGTCTAAGTATCGAGAATCGTTGGCCCTTAGAAAATGAAAAGTATTGGAAAACTCAGGCGAGTGCAGCGCTTTCAAAAGGAAAGTTTAATCGACAAGTGATTGTTGGTATAGAGAGCAATCAAGGCCCCTATCGACTTAGAGGCAACGAAAATGAACCCTTTATTTTAGTTCTCGCAGGTACAGAACGCATTTACATTGATGGTCGCTTATTGGAGCGAGGGCAGGAATACGATTATGTAATGGATTATAATACCTCGGAACTTACCTTTACAGCACGAAACCTCATTACAAAAGATTCACGCATTGTGGCAGAATTTCAATATTCTGATCAAAACTATGCCCGCTCCTTAATCCAAAGCGCCACAAGTTACCATGGAAAGAAACTAGATTTCTGGTTGAATGCCTATTCTGAACAAGATGCCAAAAATCAATCATTACAACAAAACTTAAGCCCATCCCAGAAATTTTACCTGAGTACAATTGGCGACAACTTGGATTTAGCCAAGGTTTCGAGTATTGATTCCATCGGATATTTTGATAACCAAGTATTATATAAAATGATTGATTCCTTAGCGTACGATTCCGTTTTGGTCTTTAGCGTGCAACCAGACTCTGCTATATACCGAGCGGTTTTTCAATACATTGGAGCAAATAAGGGTAACTACATATTAAATAACTACAATGCGCTAGGCAAAGTTTTTCGATGGGTTGCACCAGTTGGAGGTATTCCACAGGGCGATTTTCAACCCTCACGACTTATTATCACCCCAAAACAAAAACAACTATTTACCTCTGGCTTTCGATACCAACTTACTAAAAACATTAAAATAGATAGCGAAATAGCCCTTTCCAGCGAGGACCTTAATACATTTTCAACCCTTGGAAACAACAATAATCTAGGACTAGCCCAGCGCAGTAAAATTACTCAATCGCGTATCCTCGGAGATAGTAGTAAAGGTTGGGAGATTGAAAATAAAATAGAATATGAATACCTGCATGCTAATTTTTCGCCCATAGAACAATACCGTAGCGTTGAATTTGACCGCGATTGGAACACGAGAAATAAAGGCTATCAAGGTCAGCAAGGAGTAGGACAAATCAGTTCAAAACTCAAGCAAAAATCGTACGGATTTATAAATCTATCCGGCCAAAGCTACGCTTTCGGAAAAGATTATCTTGGCAATCGAATTTATTCTGATGGGAAATGGAACCAGGGCGGCTGGTCTGCAAATTGGAATGGCAGCTATTTATCCTCGAAAAACACAGGCGGTAATCAGTTTTTTAGGCACCGTGTTGATATCAATAAAAAAATTGGAGGCCTCAGACTTGGATACCGTGATGACCATGAGAAAAATACCTTTACAGATTCGAGCCAAGTCATCACTAAAAACAGCTATCAATTTTTCGATTATGAAATTTATTTAGCCAGCTCCGATACTTCTTCTTCTACATTTAAATTTTATTACCGTGAACGCTATGATCAACGAGCAGATAGCACATCATTACGCCAAGCAGCAAAAGCGAGAACCTTGGGTGGCGAAATCTCCTTAAAAAAACTAAAAGACCAACGCTTAACCCTAATCGGTGGATATAGAACATTGGCGATTACTGATAGTAGTTTGATCAATCAAAGCCCAGAAAATTCCCTAATTGGTCGAATTGATTATGAAGCGAGGTGGTTCAAAAATGCCTTAAATTGGAGCACCTTTTATGAAGTGGGTTCTGGACTTGAACAAAAGCGAACCTTTATTTACATAAAAGTTAATGATGGTCAGGGTGTTTACACTTGGGTAGATTACAACAATGATGGTGTAAAAGACCTAAACGAATTCGAAATTGCGCAATACGTCGATCAGGCTAGTTATATCCGAATTTTCACCCCAAGCAATGACTATGTAAAGACCTATTCGAATGAACTCAACCAAGGCATTTTTTGGCGACCCGAAAAAATATGGGCAAAGAAAAAAGGCTTTTTGGGCTTAATGGCTAAATTTTCAAACCAAACTCGTATTCGAATCAATCAAAAAACCAGCCTATTTGACCCCAGTACATTTTTTAACCCATTTGCCAATGCCATAGCAGACACCAACTTATTAAGTACAGGAGCACTGATACGAAATGCTCTATATTTCAACCGGACGTCAAACGTCATAAATGCTGAATATACCTATCAAGATAGTAAAAATAAAAGCCTGCTGGCATCGGGATTCGATTCAAAAAGAAACAAATACCACGAAATATTTACCCGGTGGAACATTATCCCTACCTTTTCCATAGAACTTAAAGGGCAAAAAGGGGCAAAAAGTGCCTTTGCCGACTACACCACCAACAGGAACTATTCCTTTGGGTACCAATCACTCTTAACTAGCTTTATTTACCAAGCATCCACCAACTATCGTCTAACCCTTGATGGGCGAATAATAGACAAAAAAAATGAGGTTAATTTGGGAGGAGAAACGTGTTTATTAAAAGAAATCGGTGGAAGTTTTAAGTACAATCAAACCGAAAAAGGAAGTGTTCAGGGTGCAATAAAAGCCATATCAATGGGCTACACGGGCAATCCAAATTCAGCTGTCGGATTTGAAATGCTTGAGTCATTGAGGCCGGGGATTAATTATACATGGAATCTTAGCTACCAGCGTACCTTATCCAAAAATTTACAATTAACCATTCAGTACCTAGGAAGAAAATCCGAAACGATTCGAACCATTCATAGTGGGAGTATGGAAGTAAGGGCTTATTTTTAAACTATGAAAGATATCCAAACCAAGGCTGATGTTGAAAAATTAATCGCTTTATTTTATAGTAAAGTTGTTAAAGATGCTAGCCTATCTCCATTTTTCGCCAACATAGATTTGGAAAAACACCTGCCACACATGATTCACTTTTGGTGTTTTGCCCTCCTTGACGAACCCGGATATACGACCAATGTCGTCGAAAAACACCTTCACATGCCTTTAAAAGCAATACATTTTAATACTTGGCTACAGCATTTCAACCAAACAGTCGATGCCCTTTTTATCGGTGAGAAAGCAGAGGCCGCAAAACAAAGAGCCGCCCTTATTGGGTGGACTATTCAAAGTAAAGTTGAAAAGTAATGGGCATTAACCGCTAGCCTCCAAGAAGCTGATATAGTGGGCACAGCTGAGGAATATCAAAAGAATAATTTACAATATCAATAGCCATATAGTTGATTGATATTTAATTTTTCATTATCTTAAAGATAAATTAAAGAATGAAAAATGAAATTATTTTATATAGCCAAAATGACCATGCTGAACACATTGAGGTTAGGCTTAGAGATGACACGGTATGGCTCAATAGAAATCAATTAGTACTATTATTTGGACGGGATGTTAAAACTATTGGAAAACATATAAACAATGTATTTTTGGAGGGAGAACTCAACGAAAAAGCAACTGTCGCAAAATTTGCGACAGTTCAACTTGAAGGCAATAGAAAAATTGAAAGAGAAATTGAATACTATAATTTAGATGTAATCATTTCAGTTGGTTATCGAATAAAATCCAAACAAGGTATACAATTTCGCATTTGGGCAACTCAAATCTTGAGGGACTATCTTCTTAAAGGTTATAGTCTAAACCAACGCATGAATAGAATTGAAGACAATCTTGAAAATCTAAGTAAAAAGGTAGATCAAATAGATTTTCACATTCAATCACAACTCATACCAACACAAGGAGTCTTCTTTGATGGCCAAGTATTCAACGCATATGAATTTACGTCAAGAATTATCCGTTCCGCGAAAACCGACATCATATTAATTGATAGTTATATTGACGAAACTACATTTACTCATCTTACAAAAAAGTGTGAAAATGTTACGGTTTCATTATTTACCAAAAACTGTAGTAAACAAATTATGTTAGACTTAAAAAAAGTCAATGAGCAATTTGGTGGTTTCAAAATGGTAAACTTTTCACAAAGTCATGATCGATTTTTAATCATTGATCAAAAAGAAGTTTATCACCTTGGAGCATCACTGAAAGATTTAGGTAAAAAGTGGTTTGCCTTTTCTAAGATGGATAAAAATACTGTGGAACAACTATTGAAAGCCGTAACTGCTAAAATGGCCTAGTGGGTTGAGCGCATCTCGACTGTGCTCGATGTGCTCTCAAAAGAAATGATATAATACAATAAGCTGATCGAGCGACTTGTGCTGAGCCTGTCGAAGTAAGTCGAGAGACACGATATATCGAGAGAAGCAAAACTTACCAGTTTTAACTATGTTTTCTTGGAGTGTAGGTTGTTGCTTGTTCAATAAATAGTTGAAAATCAAATTCAATATCGAAGAGATCCCTTAGTTGAATACCAAGAGTAGCTGAGATACGCGCATACGTTAAGAGTTGCGGGTTTGACTTTCCATTTTCAATAACAGATAGATTAGAGGGCTCCATACCAATCTTGTAGGCTAAATCGCGCAAAGAAAGTTTTCTGTCCTTTCGCAAGGACTTTATTCTACTACCTACCAGTTTGAGTAAGGCCTCATCCGTATTTTCAACCATGAAAGCAAGTTGCCTTATTTTTCACGCTTAGAATTTATGTATATACATAACTAATTGTATATTTGATAAAAAAACAACACAAACATGAAAAATCAAGTACTCAGCGCCTTATTTGCATTGTTCTCACTCAGTGTCTTCGCACAAATTCCTACCTACGTCCCTGCCAATGGCCTCGTTGGTTGGTGGCCCTTTAACGGCAATGCCAATGACGAAAGTGGCAATGGGAATAATGG
>JBILCD010000084.1:0-9986 GCA_044353285.1 Crocinitomicaceae bacterium
ATGAGTTGACTGCCACCATTACTCCAGGGAGCACCATCTGTCAGGGTGAATCAGTGACCTTAACGGTTTCGGGAGGTAATACATACGCTTGGTATGACGGTCCAAATATGATTGGAACTAATGCTACTTTGACGGTTTCACCGGGCGCATCAGCGCAATATTCATGTGTCGTTTCTGATGGCACTTGTGAGGTCGTGGTATCGTCTAATATCGTGGTGAATATGTGCGGAGTAGGTATAGTGGAAAACAGTATCAATGCCGCGGTATATCCGAATCCTACGAGTGGTAACTTGTATGTCGATTTAGCTAAATCTTACCAATACGTGCTCTTAGATGCTCGGGGTAGGGAAGTGTTAAAAGGGAAATCGCAAGGTCTCGCCATACTTAATATTGCGTCATACAGCGCCGGGGTTTATACTTTGCGAATTACTGTGGGCCAAATTTCAGGTATTTATAGGGTAGTGAAAGAGTAATCTATTTAATCTAGAGTATTTCCATTTTTATTTGAAAAGACTAATGCCCATTGAAAATATTAGCGTTTAAAAAGAGCATTAGTTATAAATAAAAACAGTAGCTAGTCCTATAATTATCATTTGTCGCACATTATGCTGATAAAATGAAGAAATTAGGGCGCAGTGAAGACCAATCATTAGTAAGTTGAGCCAACTTTTAAGTAATCAATGGCTTTGCATTAATTTTTAGTGCCTTTAAAAATTACTATTTGGCCATTATTTTTTTTAACTAATGTTTTATCTGAAACTGGCCCGCCTGGATAATAAACTCTAACATCTGATGCAAGAACGACTCCATTAGTTTTAGGTAGAAATTTGTCAGCAACACTTTTTTTAGTTAACACAGATTTTATTGAAGTTCTACAACCTCCGACGACATTTATTATAGCAGAATCAGAAAAACAATCCGGGTTTATTTTTTTGATGGGTATTTCCTTACTGATTAATTTATTCCAAAATCTATTATTTATAAAACCTATTTCAAGGTGTCCTGGTGTCGCATGTCCATAATAATGTAGTTTTGAAATAAAAGAGTTCGAATCAGAATAGTGAACGCGAGAATTTAAAAATTTTACTAGTTCATTCCCCGACGTTACAATAATTAATTCAATATTTTCATTTTTTGATTTCATAGAGTATTCAGCTAAATCTTCTTTTGAATACCCCCCTTTCCTTGGGTTATTTGAATTAAATACAATCCACACGACTTTTTCAATTTTATTTTCTCTTTTATACGCATTCCTTATTTTTAAACACCTATCCAATCCATTCTCTAAAAAATGCTTTTTATTAAGTAGAGGCCCCGGTTGGCCGCTTATAACAATGCCGTCTATCGCGAAACTTTGAGAATTATGAACTGTAAAAAGAATCAATAATGAGAAAACCGCAATATGAATTAGTACTTTATTCATTGTTATTATTTAGTATTAATCTAATCTAATTAAATTTTGCGAGAAAAAAAAATAAAAGCCAAGAATCGAGGTTCATTGTTTAGTTATGTTAATTACTTAATGTGATGAAAATGAAACTTAAAATTCAATTTAGTAGTAGTAGATTATATTTAATATCAATATCTCTATGAATCTTCGTCTTTATTTTACATCCATAATAGTATTCTTATTTATAGTTGCTTCTTGTAATTCAGAGCCTAAGAAAAAAACAGCAAGTACAATCTCCATAAATAGGATGGAATCCGGCCAAAAAAAATCCGATTTAATTCCCGATAAAGTATACGATAAATTTGCTAAAATTATCTGCGGAAAGATAGAAAAGATCCCAACTAATATTGATGCTGTTTATTATGATTCATTTGCAAAGAAACTCAATCAAAAACTTATTGAGATTGATAAAGTTAGATTAAATCCAATTTCAAAATGGAATGCAGATGCCTTAAATAGGAATTCAACATCAGATACAACACCTGTTTTTTATCCTTTTTCGGGAGGGGATTTTTTACACCTTAATTCCTTATATCCAAATGCTAATCACTATATAATGATGGCCAAGGAATCTGTAGGGTCTATTCCCGATTTTGATGCAATGGATAAAAGTGAAACTAAATCATACATACTTGCTGTAGACAATATTCTAAGAGATGTCTATGATAAGAGTTATTTTATAACCAAGAATATGACAAAAGACATTAATTCCAGTCTTGTAAATGGTATGCTCCCGGTTTTGCTTTGGTCTGTTTCGCAAACTGGTCACATCGTTACCAAGGTTGATGAGTTGAGCGTAGATGAATTCGGAAATAAAACATATAAGCCTTTTCAAGTTGGCGAGAGTAAAGCTACAGCAGTAAGGATTACTTTTGGTGACCCGAATGTAAGGATTGAAAAAACCCTAACTTACTATTCATGCGATATTTCTGATGCTGGAATTGAACAAAATAGGGGCTTGGAATTAACATTAAAAAAAATTCCTCCATCAAACTGTTTTGTTAAGTCGGCTTCCTATTTGATGCACTATGAAACTTTTTCTAAGATTAGAAATATTGTGATGGAAAAAGCTATTTATTTGGTGCAAGATGATACAGGAATTCCTTATAAATATTTTGATAAAGGCAAATTTAAGTTTGAATTGTATGGGACATATATAGAGCCAGTGGCTGATTTTAGTTCAAATTTATTTCAAAAAGACATGGCTGAGGCATATAAAACTAATGAATTTAAAAGCGAGCTTTTATTCTCGCTGGGTTACCATTGGAAGACAAAAAATCAAAATCAAATGATTGCAATTAGGAATTAACATATGAAAACAAACAAATATTCCCGAAGTGTAGCCACCAACATGGTAATAGCCAATATGGTTGGAACAGGAATTTTTACTTCTATTGGATTTCAAGTTATGAACCCTCCAGTTGGAATTCCTGATCCTTTTGCAATTATGTTTATTTGGTTTTTAGGAGGTATTTTTGCATTATGTGGAGCAACCGCCTATGCCGAAGTAGCCTCTACTTTTAAAGAATCAGGCGGTGAATATACCTTTTTAAGTAAAATATACCATCCTATAGTCGGTTTTACAAGTGGTTGGGTGTCTATCGTTGTTGGTTTCTCTGCAGCTATCTCTGCACTAGGCTTGGCTTCAGGTGATTATTTAATGCCTATAATGAATAAGGTTTTTGGTTCAGATTTACCTGACTTCACGCCAAAATTAATCGCCATAATTTTAATTTTATTTGTTACCCTTATTCAATTGAGAGGGGTAGTTACTAGTGGGATATTTCAAAATATCATCACTTTTATCAAATTACTTTTTATTCTTGTTCTTATTATATCACCTTTTCTTTTTTTAAGTGATACAAATCGAAGTCATGTTGATTTTTCTCCTTCAGTAACGAGTTGGTCAACAATATTTAGCCTGCCTTTTGCAGGATCTCTTGTTTATGTAATGTTTGCTTACAGTGGCTGGAATTCATCTTCCTATATTGCCGGAAATATGGAAAATCCTAAAAAGAATCTCCCTTTCTCTCTTCTAACAGGTACGGCAATAGTCACCTTAATTTACCTGTTATTAACCGGAGTTTTTATGTACGTCTGTACCTTCGATGAATTACGTGGCAAAATTGCTATTGGTAATATTGTGATGAGCAAAGTATTTAGTCAAGAGCTTGCTTTAGTTTTCGCAGGATTATTTGCGCTTGCACTTGTATCGGGTATTAATGCAATGTTTATTGCCGGACCAAGGGTTGCACAGCGAATGGGACAGGATTACAAGGTTTTTTCATTCCTAAAAGGTCAAAATATAAAAGGGGCTCCTGTGAATGCTATTTTGTTGCAAACGGTAATTTCTATTTCAATTATTTTACTTTTTGATTTTGGAATGATTCTACAGTATATTGAACTAACGCTCTCTTTATTCTGTCTTTTAACCGTAATTGGGGTATTTGTAATTCGACATAAAAAAATGGGCGATGATACAACCATTAAAACATGGGGATATCCTTTTACACCAATCATTTTTATTGCTGTAACCCTATGGATGATCTTTTATTTCGCTCATATGGAGCCAATGCGATTGTTTTGGACATTTGTCACGATACTATTTGCCGTAATTGTTTACTTTTTATCATCGAAAAATTCTGAATGAAAAAAGGAATAATTACTCTTTATTGTTTCTTTCAACTTGCTGCTTTAAATGCCCAATTATCTAAAGATGTATTTTATGCATCACTCTTTGGAAAAGATTCCTTGGTAGATTATGTGCTAAATCATAGAAATGAATTTAGATTGCAATTTATCGTAACAGATATTCAACGGGATGAAAATGGGAAGGAGGAATTTATAAATTATGATTTCACAACTGGGGAATATTTTTACCCCGCAAGTATGGTGAAATTACCCACTGCTATTGCCATGATGGAAATAATGGATTCATTGAATGTGCCGATGAATTCATTTCTCAAAATGAATTCTGACGTTTCTTGTGGTAATAATTCTTTTGCCGATCTGAGTCGGAAAAAAAATATCGCCATTAGTCTAGCAATGGAAGACATGTTGTCGATTAGTAATAATCAATATTATTCCATGTTTTTTCATGCTGTTTCACCTGAAGTGCTAAATCGCAAATTATTGACTGTCGGAATATTAAACACAAAAATTTACAGTAGTTTCTCGGGTTGCTACAGAGGAAAAAATGTAGAAACAAATTCGTATAAATTGTTTCTGCCAGATGGCACCTTGAAATTTTCAAAAGCAAAAATAGTATTAGACTCATCAAAATACATGGGTCGATTGCCCTATACCTCTCAAAAGCTAATTGGTAAATATGTTTTTGACAAAGGAACCAAAATTGAAAGGCCTTTTGACTTTAATTATCATTTAGATTTTCCCTTAATAGATATTCATGGAACTATTTTCAGACTTGTTTTCCCGAGTCATTTCATTGATTCTGAGCGCTTCAAACTCAGTTTAGATTCGCGTAAATTTTTGCTAAAGTGTATGGCTAATTTCCCAAGCGAGATGAGCAATAAAGCATACCATAATCCTAAAACTTTTCCGAATAATTATTTTAAATATGCAATCATTGGTGATAATGCTAAATTGAGCGAAAGTGGAAAATACCGTACATTTAGTAAAATTGGTATTTCATACGGATTCGTAACTGAATCAGCTTATATTGTGGATTTTGAAAGCAAAAAAGATTTCCTTTTTTCAGTGAGTATGTATGTAAATCAGGACGGTGTAGTAAATGACGGTGCTTACGAATACGATAAGATTGCTAGACCATTTATTGCCAGTTTTACACGAATTATTCAGTCTGTTTTGCCCAAGCCCATAGTTGAGGGGGAAATAAACACCAATGATTATTTTAAGTTTCTTAACGAATTGATAGAATAAAATTCGGCTTAAGAGAAAATTTGTGGAGCTGTCTGTTTGATGATGTAACGTTTTCTTCCTCATTAGTTTTATGGCTATGATGAAAAAAATTCTTGTCGCTCTCGCTGTATCTATTTCTCTCGGTTTTTCAAATGATAAACCGCAAAACGATACATTTTGTCGTAAAGGTGTAACTTCCTTAGCCTCAGAAAAAATACTAGTTCTTTTATTCTGTCAACAATACGCGCCAGATTATGTTCCGATGCTAGAATCAAGTTATTCATCTCCTAATAGTTGGAGCATTACTGTTGGGGGTGTTCCAACTCCGGCAAATTTCGATGCAAATGATAAAAATGATGTTATCGCTGAATTCGAATCAATTATTCACGAATCAACACATCATAAAAATAGCAGAGATGGCATTTTTTTAGGTCCAAATAAATACCTTCTATTTACCGATGCAGAAAAAAATGATGTTCAATATTTTTATAAATCTGAATTAATTGCTGACTTTCTTCCTATTGATGCCAAAGAAAAAATATTTCGCTTTAAAACTTATATTGGTAAAGGGTCTGGTGTATCAGCAAATCTTTCAGGGATTTTTGGACTGATGGATGAGTATTCAGCCTACCAAAATGGATGTAGCGCGGCATTGAAGGCTTATGATAATGCTTTAAAAGAAAACGATACGATATTAGCGATAACTTTTTTTAAAGCTGCTTTAGCAACTTATTATGCTTATTATGAATTCAATTCATTCATTGGAGCTTATCTAAAATATGGAAAAAGTAAAGAGCCTGTGATCTACCAGAAAATTATGAATAACAGTACCTTAAGAAGGGCCTATACCATCAACACTATTGAGTTTGAAAAAGCTATTGCTATCATAAATTCACAAGCAAATCGCTTGAAATTAAATTATAAATTAGTCAAAAGTAATCTGGATTATATCAAAACTAATAACGAAGTATATGCAAAATCTTGTATGACTTCTTTTGAACCTGAGCTAACTAATTTCAAATTGAATTAGTAAAACCATTCACTAGCGTATTAAATTAATGTGGCCAGTTATGAGTTCATGTTGTGCAGTAGTTTTAAGCTTGTAGACGATCCTATAGGTGTACACGCCATCTTGCACCTTCAAACCATCTTGTCCATATGTGCCATCCCAACCAACACTTAGATTGTGGCTTTCCCAAATGGTTTCTCCCCATCGATCAAAAAGTGTTAAATCATACTGATAGGGATCAACATTTTCAGAAAAAATGGGTAGCCACGTTTGATTGAATTGATCGCCATCTGGCGTGAAGGTATTTGGTATGTAAATCATTAGTGATGGATGTACAATTACAGTTTGTGTCATAGTATCTACACACCCGTGTTCGCTTGTAGTAGTCAACGAAATGATATAGCTGCTGGGTGGATAGGCAGGAAAATCATGGCTCGGATCATTCGTTGTGGAGGGCATGCTGCCATCTCCAAAATCCCAGTAGTAATTGGCACTTCCAATGGAATTATCATTCATGCTTGAGTTCGTTAAAATTTCACTTAGCTGAGTAGGATAGGGAGAAAAGGAAGCAATTGGATTTGGGAAAACACAGATGTAATTTATTAGAGTATCCGACCAAATACAGCCTAGAGGGGACGTTACAGTTAGTTGAACATCGTAACATCCTGGAGTTACGTAAGTATGGCTTATACTTGAACAATCTGTTCCACTTTCTCCATCACCAAAGTCCCAAAAACAATTAAGCCCTGCGGTACCTGTTGTGGTATTTAAAAATGTTACGTCAAGTGCTGCACATCCTTCTGTTACTGGGGCAATGAAGGAGACATTGCTTACGGGTTCGATTATGATGGAAACACTATCATACCCTATACATCCGTTTTGATCTGTACCTATTACGTTGTAGTTGAGTGAAGTTAATGGTGTAAATACTTGAGAATTAATCACATTATTATTCCATTGGTAGGATTGTGCCCCTGATGCGATAAGTGTGACGGATGTTCCATCGCATATTGTTTGGTCTACTCCAGCATTAACCATTGGATTTGTGTTAATCGTAATGATCAGACTATCATAACCCATACAACCGTTCTGATCTGTACCAATTACGTTGTAGTTTAATGATGTTAATGGAGTAAATGCTTGAGAATTTATAACATTGTTATTCCATTGGTAGGTTTGTGCCCCTGATGCGGTAAGTGTGACGGATGTTTCATCACATATTGTTTGGTCTACTCCAGCATTAACCATTGGATTTGGATTAATGGATACGAATAGGCTATCGATGTTTGTACAACCATTACTATCTGTTCCAATAACGCTTATAAAACCATCATTAATTGGATTGAATTGCGAGCCGTTTGTAGTATTATATTGCCAATTATATTGTATACCACCGCTCGCAAGCAACGAAATACTATTTCCTGCACAAATAATGGTGTCATTTCCTGCATTTATAGTTGGTATGGCTTGAATAGTTAAATTCTGATAACTTGTATCGATACAACCAATCATATTAGTGGCGATTAAACTTACGTTGTAGTTGCCTGTTGTCGTATAAATATGCTGTGGGTTTGCCTGGTTGCTGTTTGGACTTCCATCCATAAAGTTCCATGAAAAGCTGCATAAGGTATTGGATTGATTTTGAAATTGAATGGTATCGCCCTGACATGCTCCAATGATATTGAAATTTGCTTGGGGCGGAGCTCCAACGAGTATGTTTTGTACTATAGTATCGCTGCAACCTCCCGCTGTTGTTACAATATGGGTAACGGAATATACGCCTGCATTTGGATAGATATGTAGGGGGTTCATATGGATACTCGGGTTATTGCCAGTTAAATAATAACCGTCTCCAAAAATCCACGTCCAATTGGTAATGACGTTATTTGGCAGGGTTATTCCGCCAAGAACTGTGGGGCTAACTGTACTCGTCGAATTAAATTGAATGGGAACAAAAGTACATCCTGAAGTATGATAAAAATTTGCGGTAACGATCGTTGGTGTCAATTGTGTGCTAACAGTTACTTGGCAGTTTCCCTGATTGCTAAAGGTCGCCATGTTGCAAGTATATAGTTGATTATTGTTGGGGCTTGTGATATTAATTGATTGTGTAGTTGCTCCTCCTGGGCTCCAATTGTAACTTTGAAATCCATTGGGTGCTGTTAGTTGAATTTGGCTTGAACCTTGGCAATAATCCATGTTGATGTACAAAGGCATGCATTCTGCAACGAGGTACGCATAACCAAAATGCTGGCCTAAGCTGCAATCGCGTGTCGTGAATTCTATGGTTACGGTTTGCCCGATTAAAGAACTTAAATTTACTCCTACGGTTTTCCAAGGTAACCATGTTTTACCGTTACATTGTTGGAAATTTTGGCCGGGTTGACCAGCATAAACCGTATATACCCCACAATTTCCGTTAATTTGCTGTCCTGCTGCATTCTTTAAGCGCATTTCGAAGTTGGGTTGTTGGTTTGGTGCATGCTCAGGATCCTCAAGTACTACAGCATATTTATAGATGAAAAGAGAATTTGCTTGTGAAACAGTGATTTGATAGCTAATCTTTTCACCATTCATACCTCCCACAGCACTGCCAAGTCTAATTGATCTCGTATGACCAGTAGGAATCATTGGTAATCCCCCACATGTGTTTGGGTCAATGCCTTGTGTGCTAATGATGGTATGTCTCCCATTAACAATTCCTAAAGTGGCTCCGGGATTACTAAATGTGCCGGTGTACCCTGTCCAGCCAGTGAAATTATTCATCGATAGATTTGCATTTGGACATCCTTGCTGCAAGGATTGAGAAACTAGTGGGAAAATAAAATTTAAGAAAAAAATAGTCAATAAAATTTCGGTAAAGCCAAATTGGCTTTTTAAAATTAATTTATTCATGTATTTGATTGTGAATTGGTTAGGTAGCTCTTTTTTTTATGCTATCGTTCTTTGATTGGATTAGAAGGGTAAAACGAGCATCCATTTTTTATATTGAAATTGTTAAGAACTTCTACTTTTTTAGTTGAGCACCTCTTTAAAACGACTAAAAATTTATAGAATGAATCCCTTACGTGCCATAGTTAAGTAGTTAATATATGCGCACCTCTAAATTATTAGATAAGCAGCCTATTTCTAGTAACTTAGATTGTTAAAAACTTACTTTTTTGGATTGCAATAATTGCTTAATATAGAGTTGACTGGTCTTAATTATTTGGTAAGGAGTGGATTTATATTTTTCAGAAAAGTCTTTACGATCGAAATTTATTGCTTAATCAATTTATTTTGCTGAATAAACTGTCCACTTAAGTCGTAGAAATTTAAAAAATACGTTCCTGGGGTCAATTTATTTTCAAAATCAATCCATAAACGGTTCGTTTCCATGCGATATTCACCTATCAATTTGGCATTCACATCCAAAAGTTGAATTTGAATGACTTCCTTTTGGTCTTCAGGTCCTTCAATGATACTGTACGTACTGGCCGGATTAGGATATACCTTGAAAACAACATTTGGTTCTTGCAACATGACCACCGATGGACTAATGGCCAATATTTTGTATGGCTGTTGAAAGCCGTTGTGTATAATGTTTGTTCCAACCTGCCCCGAAAATATAAGGGGTTCACCAATGGTGTAGTCTACTATTTTATCATT
>JBILCD010000245.1:0-3324 GCA_044353285.1 Crocinitomicaceae bacterium
CTTAATGAAGGATTTACTGTTTATTTCGAGCAGCGCATAATGGAAGTTCTTTATGGTAAAGAAGTGGCGGATATATTAGCACAAATTGAATTTCAGGAGTTGCAAGCTGAATTAAAAGAAATTCTAAAGGGCAAGCATCCCGAGGACACTAAATTGCATTTAAATCTAAAGAATCGGAATCCTGATGATGGTATGACAAGTGTTGCATATGTTAAAGGTGCTTTTTTTCTTAAAACACTGGAGGTCAAAGTCGGGCGGGAAAAATTAGACCAATTTTTAAAAGAATATTTCACCAAGAATATGTATAAGTCGGTTAGTTCATTTTCATTTGTAAATGAATTGGAGAGTATGTTATTAGCTCCAAACAAACTTTCCTTTGATTATGATGAATGGATTTATGAGAAAGGTTTGCCAAGTAATTGTTTAATTATAAATTCTCCAAGGCTTAGATTCATGGAATCTTTTGCCAACAGGTTTATTGATGGGGAAGAAATTTTTGCTCCAAAAATAAGTTATGAGTGGCTTAAATTAAAAAATACCCGAAAGAAAAAGAGGGTTGAAATAAGAGAATTTTTTGAGAAGGAGGAGTACATTGTCCAAGAATGGCAAACATTTATTCGAACCTTAAGCCAAAAGAACATTACAATTCCACAACTTCAATATTTAGATTCCGTTTTGAATTTTAGTACTTCAAACAATGCTGAAATTGTATCTGAATGGTTTGTGTTAAATATTAATTGTAGAAACAAAGTAATCAGGCCTGACATCGAAAAGTTTATTGCAAAGGTTGGAAGGAGGAAATACCTAATGCCAATTTATGAAGCTTTAGTGAAAAATCCTGATGATAAAGTTTGGGCAAAAAAAGTTTTTGACAAATCAAAAGCATATTATCATGCTGTATCTCGAAATTCAATCGCCGAACTTTTTAATGATTAGTTAGCCATTTCACTCATGTAGCGAATGCGCACCAAACGAAGTTCTTCTTCCGTGTAGAGGCCATCTAACTCATGGTATGCAGTCACTAAGTCATCCGAATTTGCATTGTTAAAACAGTCAAAGATTTCATTTTGATTGTCTAAGTCTAATAGCGTATTGATGTAATAATTGATATTGACTCGCGTACCAGATGCAACAATAGATTCTATTTCATCTAACAATTCATTAAACGTTTTGCCTTGGCTATTAGCGATATCATCTAAGGGTAGTTTTCGATCAATGTTTTGAATCAATTGCACCTTTAATCCAGATTTATTGATTAAGGATTTAACCACCATATCTTGCGGTCGTTCAATATCATTATCTTCAACATAGTTGGCAATGAGAGCGATAAATGGTTCGCCATATCGCTGGGCTTTTCCAACCCCAACTCCCTGAATATTGGTTAATTCTTCTATTTCAATCGGGTATTGAAAACACATATCCTTTAGAGATGGTTCTTGAAACACAACAAAGGGTGGAACCCCCATTTCCTTGGCAATGGATTTTCTTAAGTCAATAAGTAAATCATATAATCGTTCATCAAATACACCACCTTTTCCGCCTAAAATAATGGAATCATCATCATCTGTATTGGAGAAATCGTGTTGCTTCAACAACTTAAACGACGTTGGATTAGCTAAAAATGCTCTACCTGCATCGGTAAGTTTTAAGATCCCAAATGATTCAACGTCTTTATACAATAACCCACCTAAGGTTACTTGACGAATCACAGCATTCCAAAAGTGTTCATCAAATTCTTTTCCTACACCAAATAAGGGCAGTAAATTGTGTTTATAGGCCTTTATATCAGAGGTAAGATTTCCTGAAAGAAAAGCGCAATAGTGTTTAGCCTTTTGAGTCTCTTCGAGAACAGTAACCGCTTTTAATAAGTTTGTCACACTGACTTCTCCTTCTGTTTTCTCGAGTGGGTTTCTACAATTATCGCACTGCTCATTGCAATTTTTCTCTTCAAATGTTTCTCCGAAATAGTGCAGTATAAATTTTCTTCTACAAACCGAAGTTTCAGCATAGGAAACAATTTCATTTAATAACTGTCGCCCTATTTCAAGTTCAGTGATTGGTTTTCCTTGTAAAAACTTTTCTAATTTTTCAATATCCTTGTAGCTATAAAAGGCAATGCATTCACCAATTCCACCATCTCGACCAGCACGCCCGGTTTCTTGGTAGTAGCTTTCTATGGATTTAGGAATATCATGATGTATAACAAAGCGCACATCCGGTTTGTCAATTCCCATTCCGAATGCAATGGTTGCCACAATAATGTCTGCGTCTTCCATCAAAAACATGTCTTGATGCTTCGCTCTTGTAGTTGAGTCTAAGCCTGCATGGTAGGCTAGTGCTTTTATGCCATTAACTTGCAGTACTTCAGAAATCTCTTCCACTTTTTTCCTTGACAAGCAATAGATGATTCCACTTTTACCGGAGTGTCTCTTTACGTATTTGATAATTTCCTTTTCAACATCTCGCTTTGGACGAATTTCATAGTATAAATTATCCCTATTGAAAGATGATTGATAAAGGGTAGCATCCAACATGTTCAAGTTTTTTTGGATGTCGTGCTGTACTTTCGGAGTAGCAGTGGCAGTCAATGCAACAATAGGTACATTTGATATCTTCTCGAATATTTCTCTTAAACGCCGGTATTCTGGCCTAAAATCATGTCCCCATTCTGAAATACAATGGGCCTCATCAATGGCGAAAAAAGAAATATTGACAGATGTTAAAAACTTAATGTTTTCTAACTTCGTAAGGGATTCGGGTGCAACATAGAGCATTTTGGTTTTCCCGTCTTGAATGTCCTTCTTTACTTTTAAAATATCTGCTTTAGACAAGGAAGAATTCAAGAAATGGGCGATATCATCATTATTACTCACATGGCGCATTGCATCCACTTGGTTTTTCATTAATGCAATCAAGGGAGAAACAATAATGGCTGTTCCTTCACTTATTAATGCTGGAAGTTGATAACACAGCGATTTCCCGCCACCTGTTGGCATGATAACGAAGGTATTCTTGCCACTCAAAATATTATTGATAATTGCTTCCTGTTCACCTTTGAATTTACTAAATCCAAAGAAGCGCTGTAAAGATTCCTTTAAATTATTCTGCACCTGATCCACTATATTTTGTTCTTTACTTATCAATTTCTTTCTAGTTGATGTTTATTATTCGTTTACTGCCATTACATTTTTGACTTCGGGTAAGTGTTGCATCAATAGATTTTCGATACCACCTTTCAAGGTTGCAGTTGAGGATGGACAACCCGCACAAGAACCTTTCATTTTAACACTTACTGTCCCATCTTTAAAGCCTAAAAAATCAATT
>JBILCD010000011.1:0-26357 GCA_044353285.1 Crocinitomicaceae bacterium
TCAGCAAAAGATAACATAAAAGCGACGCAAATTCAACTTTCAGCCATGCACCATATTCAAATAAAACCATGGATGGGCATTACAACTAGCATCTACAAAAATACTTTTTCAAGAAATTGGTATAAACTTGATGCGGTAAAAGATTCTTTAGGGACAAAAAAAGGCATTGCCGATATTTTAAAAAACCCGACCCAATTTGCGGAGCATTATTCAATATTAAAAGGTCAATCAAGTTTAAATTCAGATGCGCTTTACATGAAAGGAAATAACAGATCCTATTACGGCAGAGGTGTTCAGACCCAGATCAATTTTGATATTAAAAAATTTAAAATAAAACATAAGATTGACCTTGGTATTCGTTTGCATCAAGATGGGATGGATCGCTTCCAAAATGAAGATCAGTATAAGATGAATAATGGCACTATGTTTCAAACGAGCGAAGGCGAGTTAGGTAGAGAAAGTAATAAGCTGACTTCTGCTACAGCGCTTGCATCCTTTGTTCAATATCAATTATCCATTGGAAAGCTTTTAGCAACTGGTGGAATTAGACATGAAACAATATTTTTGCAAGAACAAGATTTTGGCAAATTAGACCCTCAAAGAACAGGCATAAATTTAATCACGAATCAAAATAAAATTTGGGTGCTAATTCCCGGAATTGGGCTTGATTATAAATTAAGTCAATTCATGGCAATTTTTGGAGGAGTTCATAAAGGATTTGCTCCCCCAAGCAGCAAAGATGAATCTAAACCTGAAAGTAGTATTAATTATGAAACGGGAGTAAAATTTTATAAAAATGCTTTTTCAGCACAAACTGTTATTTATTACAATGCATACCAAAATTTATTAGGATCAGATTTAGCTGCCTCAGGCGGTCCTGGGAATGGAGAATTATATAACGGAGGGAAGTCGAAAGCGCAAGGACTTGAAATGTTAGTAGCGTATGATTTTGGTAAATTTATCTCCAAAAAAGTTCGCTTACCGCTAACAATTGGATATACCTATACCGATGCTCGATTTCTTTCCTCTTTTATCAGCACATATGAGGATTGGGGAACCGTAAATAAAGGCGATCAACTACCCTATCTTGCTATGAATCAATTAACGGGAGGGCTAGGATTTGAATACGGCAAGATTTCTATTAATTTAAATGCAAAATATACGAGTGAAATGAGGGCAATTGCAGGACAAGAGGAAACGACTGAAGAAAATAAAATACCTGCTTCATTGATACTTGATTTTAGTGCAAAATACCAGGTCACTAAAAATATTTCTTTCTTCTCAAGCATTACAAACCTGCTCAATCAAGTATATATTGTTTCTGTTCGTCCTGCTGGATTTAGACCAGGAATGCCATTTTCATTTCAATTAGGATTATCGGGAAACCTTAATTAATCCTCAGTATTCTAAGCATTGTTTTAAGAATTACAACAGCATCAGAGTACCAGCTCTTTTCTGAGAGATACTTGAGGTTAATCTCAATCTTACGTGGCATGATCTCTTGGATGTAGGTGAGTTTAGGGTTTGATGACTCAGAGAGCATGTTATTTTCATCAAAATAAGCCAAAGAGGCTTCATCTGTAATCCCTGGCTTTACTCTTAAAATTTCCCTTTGTTCATCAGTATATAAATCAACAAATTCTTTTACTTCCGGTCGTGGTCCAACTACGCTCATTTGCCCAGCGATGACATTCAAAAACTGTGGAAATTCATCCAGTTTAAGTTTTCGTATCAGCCAACCCACTCGAGTAATTCGCGGATCCTTGGCTACGGTCAATGAGCCATTCGAATCAGCTTTAACATACATCGATCTAAATTTCAATATAATAAAAACGGCGTCATTTAACCCAACACGTTCTTGTTTATAGAAGATGCCACCTCTTGAGTCTATGATAATACAAAGGGATATTATAATTCCAAAGGGGAAAAACAAAATCAAAACGACCATTGAAAACAGAAGATCAAAAAGACGTTTCATCCCATTACTTTAGAGTAGGCAACTTTAACAGCATGTATAATTAATTGAACTTCGTCATCCTTTAATTGGAAATACACCGGAAGAGAGATCTCTGAAGCATATTTTGCGTACGCAACAGGATAATTTTCGATGGAATACCCTAATTGTTTATAGACTGTGAAGAGCGGCAAAGGCTGAAAATGGACATTAACAGAAACATCTTGCTCAAAAATTTCATGCATAATTGCATCCCGTTGCACCTCTGTAATATTATCAATACATAGCTGAAATAAATGGTACGAGGTATGCCTTGAATCATCAACAGAAATAGGGCAAATAGCCCATTCGACCGATTTAAATCCTTCATAATATTGCCGAAAAATTTCTGCCCGCCGATCCATATTTTCTTGGTAGCGTTCTAATTCAATCAAACCAATTGCAGCTTGAATATCTGTCATATTACATTTGTATCCTGCCTCTAATACATCATATCGCCATGCTCCTTTCTGCATTTTTGCGAGCGCATCTTTTGATTGGCCATGTAATATTTTGATGCAAAATTCCTTATAGATTTCATCATGATTAAAGCTATCCGGTAGATTAAAGCAGACTGCTCCACCTTCAGCCGTACTTAAGTTTTTTACAGCATGGAACGAGAAACAAGAAACATCCGCCTGAGCACCTGCCCTAACGCCATTAAAAAGAGCACCAAAACTGTGTGCTGCATCAGCCGCAAGTAAGATTCTTCCCAACAAGGCTTGCTTATCATTTGATGGGGCAAAGATGGGCTTAAATTCCTCAATTAGCTCATAAATTCGTTTATAATCGCACGGTAAACCGGCAATATCAACAGGCATTATTACTTTAGTATTAGGCGTAATTTCAGCCCTAATTTTTTCTATTGAAATATTAAAATCATCTCTATTAATATCGACCATGATCAACTTTGCTCCGGTATGAAGCACCACGTTCGCACTTGCGCAATAGGTATAAACAGGAATAATAACCTCATCGCCTGGACCAATACCCCACCAGCGCAAAAACACCTCCATGCCCGTTGTCCAAGCACTAACAGCAACAGTGGTTTTGCAGCCACAGTATTCGGTTATTTTCTTTTCGAAAAGCTTTGTCCTTGGACCTGTAGAAATCCAACCACTGTGGAGCGTTTCTACAACCGCGTCGATAATTTTTTGATCAATTCTAGGGGGTGAAAAAGGAATCATGTTTTTAATTTAATAATCAAATTAATATCCCAAAGTTAAGCATTATCTCGATAAACGTTTTTGTTTATTGGAAGGCTTTTGATTAAGAAGAAAAAAGTCAAGGACTCCTTTCAAATAACCTAATCCGTAAAAGCAATGTAAAATCAGATATGTTTTAAAAATTGCAAACCATTTTACCTTTTGATCGCGCGCTTTTAATGAAAAATAAAAATTTAAAAAAAGATATCCTATAAGTGGAATAGAAGAAATCATAAAAATCAACTTGCCACCGAAAAGTGAAATCAACCAAAGAAAGATATAAAGTACAAAAAATGGTGGTGCCAACTGGCGCAAAGTTGTCACTGCTTTGTGTTTTTTATTGACAAATACCTTCCAGTAACCGTATTGAAAAAATTGCCTTGAAAGCGCTTTATAAGATCCGCGCACATAATATTTCAAGGAAAGTTCATTATCAAAAAATATTTTCCCTCCGGCCTGTTTTATACGATAATTAAAATCATCATCTTGGTTTCTTATCAATTCTTCATCAAAGAACCCAATTTTATCAAAAACCCAATAGGGATACATAGGACTTGTTACAGTATCAGTAAAACCAGATTTGTTTAATGTTCTGAAATTCCCCAGGCCCATTCCAAAGGAGGTTGACATGGCTTTAGATATAATCTGCCCCGTATCATTAATAAACTCATTGATAATCTTACCACCAACACACCAAACGCTTGGATCGCTTTCAATCTTTTGAATACTATTTAATATGTAATTATTGCTCAAAATGTGCCTTGCACCAACAATTTGAACATAATCCACCTTTCCTCCCGCGAAAATTCCCAAATTAAAAGCAAAAGGTGTGAGTTGATTTATATTATCTATCAAATGTAAAAAGGGGTAGTTCTTCTTTAAGTCGAGGACAATTTGACGCGTACCATCATCACTCATTCCATCAACAATAAAAACATTTAATTCCGTATTACTGGGAAGCTCACACTTAAAAATGGCATCAATACACTCTGCGATGTATTTACTTTCATTTCTGCAAGGCACAACTACTGAAATTTTCATTGTTTAATCTTTAAATATTACTTTGATTTCTTTGTTATACATTCGACTAGAAAAGAGACAAATCCAAAAACAATAAAACACAATTCCCGATTGGCGTTGCAGCATAGATTCAAATAAGCAATTAATCGCTAGACTAAGGATAACTAATAAAAGCAGCCAATTTTTAGATGAGATGGCCCAAACTATCCCATAAAGCAAAATGCCTAAAAATAGCAATAAACCAATTATTCCTAATTCTGCAGCAATTTGAAGGTATTGATTATGGGGATTATAATTTAAAGCTGCCTGTTGATTCAGCCCAAGATGAACAAGACGTTGGTTCATCATTTCTTCTAAGTTCCCTAATCCAACTCCCATGGGATGTTCCATAAAAATGTCGAATGCTACCGTCCAAACGACCAATCTTGCTTCATTTCCCTGCATGGGAAAAGGCCGAGTTTGAATAAACTTTTTGGGCGAATCAGAGTACTCATTAACCAAAACGATTACATTCTCAATATTCTTGCTGAGACTTGGCTGAACCTTTAAAGCACTAAAAACTATGATTCCACACGTTAATGCCGTGATAAGTAAGATTGACCACTTTCTTAATTTTACCAACGAATAAATGAAAGCTATAGAAAAAAACACGACAAGAAATAATAAACCAGAAAGGCTTGATAAAGGCACATGTAACAGAACAAGCAAACCAATCATTCCCCAAAAGATCATTTTCAGTTTAGGGGAATCTGCCGATTTAGCAAATCGAAGGGAAATCATAATGGCGAGCGATAAAAATGCCGTTAAATAGGTAGGGTGATGAGTGGGTGATAAAGCCGATGAATAAAAAGATTTGATGACACCTGTTTTTGCATAATGAATGCTTGCTTGTGCAAGATCATAGAAAACTAAAAGTAAGACCGCTATAAGAAAAGAGTAAAATACATATTTCCAATTAACGCGAAATTTTGGCTCAAAAGAAAGGAGAAAAGGAAAGACAAGAAGCGATAACTTATATTCTAAAAAATCCAAGGCAATGGGCAAGTGATTGGTGGGAATAGCGTACAATAAGTAGAGAATGTATAACAAAACGAGCAAAGCAGGAAGAAGATGAAAAGTAAAAACCAGCTCTTTTTTAATGATGCCATAAACAACTGTAATTCCAAATAAAGCCAAAAGAAAAGATGTGAAATGTGGAAAAAGAATCCATAAGCCAGTGAACAGGCTTAAGGTAATTAAGTAACATCGTTCAAAACTCATATGCTTCATACGTTGCGAATCAATTCATAGTAAAAAGGAATCAGTTTCTCCTCCCCGTGCAGCCTATCTAGCTCAAGTGAGAGATGTTTTCTTGCTATTGTTCTTTTCTGGTTTGCTTTTTTATTCATTATATATCAAAGGTCTATAAAATAAATCAATCTGATATGTTCTTTATGGTTTAAGGATCAAAATATGAGGCTGAATCAGACGGAAAAAATAAAAAAGGCTCCACTTTTAATTTAGTATATTTGCTCACCTAAGGCAAATCAGCTTATGATTAAAAAGTTTTTATCGAGATTTCAAGAATCGCCTCTGTTTCTTAATTCAAGAACTTTAATAATTGGAACCGTTATAGCGCAATTAATTCCAATAGCCATACAGCCCTTTTTGAGGAGATATTTTAGTGCAGAGGATTTTGGTATAGCCGCTATTTTCACCGCACTAGTTGGAATGGGTGTTTCTGCTGCCAATCTAAAATATGAAAACGCAATTGTCCTTCCTGAAAAAGAGGAAGAAGCAACACATCTTCTTATTGGTGGAGTAGGTATTAGTGCTATATTTTCTTTATTATGTTGGATAATTCTGTATTCAAGCCAAAGTTTATGGATGAATAAACTTGGGCTTAATGGGGAGGAATCCTGGATTTTCTATTTCCTGCCCTTAAGTTTATTTCTCGTTAGCAGTTTTCAATGTTTTAACTATTATTTGATCCGCAAGAAAGCATTTAAGGACTCAGCTCGAAACAAAATATACCGGCGTGGGAGCGAGGCACTTAGCCAAAGTGGTTTCGCCTTTATCAAATCGTCATATGGGTTGATTTACGGAACTCTCATCGGAGACTTTATTAATTTTACTGGTGGGCTTTACCAGATCAAAAGGAACGGATTTAGGTGGACCTTACCTTCGAGGACTCTGTTTGCAACATTAAAAAAATATGGCCAGTTTCCACTTTTTCACGCCATGCCATCGCTACTAAATACCGTGAGTTTAATTCTGCCTGTTATTATCGTAAATACTGCTTTTGGAAAAGCGAGTACCGGTCAGTTTGATTTGAGTCGGCTTGTGCTTGCTCTGCCTATGGCCCTTATTTCAATAGCGCTATCTCAAGTCTATCTGCAAAATTTAGCCGAAAAAATTCAAAAAAATCAAACCATATACCCTGACTTTAGAAAAGTAGCACTTGTCTTATTGGGAATTAGTCTACCTCTTGTTATACTATTATATTTTTTCTCTATACCCATTTTTGAACTTGTATTTGGTTCTGAATGGACAATGGCTGGGGAGATAACCGCCCTATTAGTAATTGGACAAACCATCAAATTTATAGTTTCCCCGCTGAGTTCCAACCTAATTGCATTAAAAGAGGTAAGGTTTAGTGCCTTGTGGCAAATTTTATATTTCGGAGCGATGTATTGGCTTTATTTGAATCCTGGAGTAGATATTTATGATTTTATAATCAGATATTGTATCCTCGACGTATTTGCTTACGGCATTTATTATATAATTATTTACCTTGTTGTAAAGCGATACGAAAAATCTAGAGATCGAAGAACACTATAAACTTTAACTATTTTTTTTTCAGCGCACGTAATAATTCATGATATTGTAAAACTGATCCTAAATAAATACTTATGTCCGAAATTCGCTGGATAAACAACCCAATAAGACCCCATTTTATAATTAGGATGTTTTCTGTTTTCTTAGCGTTAACAATTCTAAGAATGTCTTTTCCTCATATTCGTTATCCTTTTTTACTATTTAGCATTCCATTCATGTTTTTATTTTTAGCTTTCTTTCTGAAAGAAATTAAGACAAAAGGATTCAATATTAAATTATTTATTACATCGTATGGTTTACTCTTACTTAGCTTTGTTCTACTAATTGTTGCTTTTTTAATGAATCCTATGATTTTAGGAACCGTTATTTCTGATTTATTAAATGGAAGTTTGCTTATCCTAAGTAGTTTAATGTTTTTTGTTCTGGTCAATAAAAAAATTTATTTAAAATTTCTTTTGTTGCACCTAGTACGCTTTGTTTTTATTTCAGGGGTTCTATTGGCAAGTATTGGACTGATTAAGTACCTCGCTTTTATGTATGGATTTACTTTTTCATGGATTGATTCGACTCCTTATCCTAAGGGCACCTCATTGGTTAGTGATTATAATTATTTTAGTTTTTATTTATTACTCTCTTGCCTGTCCTGGATATTTTTAATCTTTCGAAAAAGAGCAATTAAACAGTCGCAAAAATGGTTTTATTTACTAAGTTTATTGACGATACAAATGGCCATTCTTGGAAGTGGGTCCCGAAGAGGGTTTATCGTTATGATACTTTTGAACGTTGTTTTAGTTTTACTAATTTATAAAAACCAACACAGAATAGCTGTTAATTACGGGTACATCATTAAGTGTACTCTTTCTGTATGGGGTTGCTGTATCCTCGTATTTTTTTCCCTTTCATTAATTCCTGCTTCGACAAAAGTTAGTATTGTAAATCATCTGCACATGAACCTAAAAAAGGTTAGTGAAAGCACGTGTAAGATAAATTACAGGTACAACATGATATTAAAAGGTTCACACAATTACGAAGCATATCATAAAGAAACGTGGGGGTTTTTTCCTGCCCCCGATTCAAGTCTTTCTGAGGCACCATCAAGAATAATCAAGTTTAAGTTTGCGTTAAAGTTGTTTCGAGAGGCCCCTTTAAAAGCAAAACTATTTGGAGAAGGATTTAGCTATTTGGAAGACTTTGGAGATGAGTTTTCAATTCCATCAAAAAAATTAATTACAGATTACCCCCACAATTTATTCTTATCGGCTTTGTTGTATTCGGGTTTATTTGGTGCCTTAATACTTGGCTTACTCTTTCTTCAAGTGTGTTGGATAATTTTTAAATTAAAAGAGCTTAAGCTTTTTATGGCAATTTTATTTGCGCTTAGTCTCATCTTTAATTTTTTTAGTGGGAATTCCTTGTTCAGTATTTCTATATTTGGATTCAGTTTGTTGCTTCCACTTCATGCTTATTATTTACAAAATAAAAATATTTCTAAAACTTGAAAATTTGTCATTTAACGAGTGTTCACCAAGACGGAGATATTCGTATTTTCCATAAAGAATGTGTAAGTCTAAGTCAACAAGGATTTGAAGTGCATTTTATTGTGCCAAACACTGAATCTCGGCTTGAAAATGGCGTTCATATTCATGGCTTTGTGGGCGAAACCTTAAACCGAAGTGTACGCATTCGAAAAACAGTTAAGGAAGTGCTAAAGGTGGCTTTAGCTATTGAAGCAAACCTCTACCATCTGCACGATCCTGAATTACTTCAAATTGTTTCCCAATTAAAAAAAACAGGAGCCAAAGTAGTTTTTGACTCTCATGAAGATGTCCCTAAACAAATTATGGATAAGTTTTGGATTCCTTTCTTTTTTAGATCTATACTTTCAAAGGTCTATGCTAAATATGAGAAACGAAAAGCAAAAAGTCTCGATGGAATCATCTCTGTCACACCCGAAATTTGTGAGCGTTTTATGCAGTTTCATGCACAAGTCTGCTTGGTTGCTAACTATCCACTTCGTCACGAATTTGAAGACTGTAACTTTAATAGGAAGAAAAGTAATCACTTTTGTTATGTGGGTGGACTGTATGCTTCGAGGGGTATTAAAGAAGTTGTTTTGGCGATGGAGCATGTAGACGCAACCCTTCATTTAGCAGGGCGTTTTGACGATCCGTTATTGCAGAAAGAACTAGAAGGCACTCAAGGATGGAAAAAAATAATCTATCATGGTCAAGTAGATAGAACTGCTATTCAAAATATACTAGAACAATGTAGTGTAGGTATTGTCACGTTACATCCAACACCAAGTTATCTAGAGGCCTATCCAATTAAATTATTTGAATATATGGCGGCAGGTTGTGCTGTTCTAGCAAGTGACTTTCCGCTTTATCGATCCCTGCTTGGAAAAACTGAATGTGCCCGATTTGTAGACCCCCAAAGTAGGAATGAAATTACTGAAGCGCTACAAGTATTTATCGATAATTCTGAACAAACTTCTTCAATGGGAGTTGAGGCTAGAAAAGGATTTGAGTTCCAGTATAACTGGGAAAATGAAGCTGAAAAATTGCTGCTATTTTACCGCAAAATTCTAAAATCTTAAGTTAATTCTTACGCTTCCCTTTGAATGGCCTTCTTTCAGAATTTGATTGAATTTTAAATTCAGGGCCTACTCCTAAATCATCAGGCAGAGGAATTTGAGTAATCTCAGCTTCAATTAGCTTTTGAATTTGCGTCAGTTTTCTCATATCCTTTTCATTGACAAGCGTTATTGCTTCGCCTTTTGTATTTGCACGAGCCGTACGACCGACACGATGCACATAATCTTCCGCATCAAAAGGAGTATCATAATTGATAACCAAATTAATTTCTTTAATGTCAATTCCACGGCTCATAACATCTGTTGCAACGATGATTCTTATTCGTTTAGAACGAAATCCAAGGAGTACTTCTTCTCGTTCACTTTGATCTAAATTAGATGAAACACCATGAGACCGAAACCCGTTTTTGCGAAGCGAATGTACAATTTCACTGACTTTACGTTTTGACGAAGTAAAAATAATTATGGATGAATAATCTGGTCTTTCCGTAAGAATATGCTTGATAAGGGGTACTTTTTGATTGTCGAAAGTCAAGTATACGGATTGTTTTACCCCTTCTGCTGGCTTTGAAATGGAAAGTGTGATTTCTTCCGGATCCTTTAATATTTTCTTGGCTAATTCCCTAATTTTATTAGGCATTGTTGCACTAAACATGAGCGTTTGACGCATTTCAGGTAGCTTTGAAATAATTGACATAAGATCATCCGTAAAACCCATATCCAACATCTTATCGGCTTCATCCAATACTAAATGTTTTACTTTCGAAAAATCTACATATCCTTGAGCAATATGTGAAAGTAATTTACCTGGAGTGGCAACAATAATATCAGTCCCATCCTTTAGCGCATCTTTTTGGAGGTCCCAATCTTTGCCACTACCACCACCATAAATTGCTTTTGAACCAACAGACACAAAATAGGATAAGCCCTGAATTTCTTGCTCAATCTGTACTGCCAATTCCCTTGTTGGCACAATGATTAATGTGTCGATGCAATAATCTTCCTTACCCGTTAATTTATTTAGAATTGGCAAAATAAAGGCAGCGGTTTTACCTGTTCCAGTTTGGGCACAAGCGATCAAATCCTTATTATTTAAAATTTGTGGGATGGCTAATTCTTGAATCGGTGTTGCATTAACGAATCCCATGTGTGAAATTGCTTCCAACAACTGTTCGTTAAGATTTAATTCTGTAAATTTCATTTTGCGACAAAGTTACTAATAAAAGGCGGCTATAGAATAGAATTATAGTTTGACACTATTTTTATTTCTGAGCATTAAAACCCTGAAAGGGTATCATCTATTAACGATGGGCGTACTTCGACAAGCTCAGTACCCCAAAGAGACCATCGGAAATAGAAACTAACCAACATTTAAAAGCCCTGAAAGGGCGTAATACCGAAAAGACAAATGACATGAGACAGTCAATAGTAAAAAATTATATTGCTAATCAAAAGGAGCATCACGGTTAAAAAATTTCAGGATTAATACAAGGCTTTTTTAATAAAATACGAAGTAGCATACCTTGAACGATACGTTTGGAATTAATGTTGCGCTAATATCACACCCTTTCTGGGCTTTTAACTGTGGATTCTTGCTAATCATTGGGCTCTTTCGGTTACTGAGCTTGTCGAAGTATGCCCAATGATTAGCTATCACACCCTTTCAGGGCTTTTAGCAACTATAATCCACATTATTCAATTTTTATAAAAAATCATTAAGCCCAGCACCTTAAATAATATTAACCCCAAAACCAACTAATCTCAGTGAATTTTTTTTAATCCCAATTCTTAGCGGAAATATCTACTAACTATGTTTAACCGAAGCCTTTTTAGCCAAAGAATAAAAAACCGCTAAGGTGATAACCAACCAAGCTGCTTGAGAATAGGATATTATTTGGAGGGTGAAATCAAAGACACTCTCACTATTACCATATTTCATCGGTAAAAGCCACAAAGGAAGTAGTTGAATCAGCGAACTAATTAATCCAAAAAGAAAGGAAATTTTTTGTTTTCCGATGATTAATGGCAAAGCTGTAATTGGAGAAAGAATAAAATTAAATAGTAACCACACCGACATTGTTTCAGAATATGCACCAGCCTGGCCCCAATTAGGCCCAAAGATAAAAATGAAGATGGGTTCACCATAAAAAAACAAGATGGTAAAAGGAACGATAGACAAAGCAGATAATAGCAATAGCATCCGGGTCAGCAAAGGCATTATTGATTTATTTTGATTATATAATTCAGATGCTTTATTGTAGAATACTTGTCCTAAAGCCACCCCAACTAACATTAAAGGAATCCGCAACATGGTATAAGAATGATTAAACGATCCATAAATACCAACAGAATAATAGGTAAAAATTAAGGTGGCAATTAACATGTCTCTGCCATTATCTACAAAGACATGGGGTAAATTTAAGGTTGGGAATTCTTTATGCTCTAACATCAAGGCCCTTGTTTTTTTATTGGAGATACTACCCTTGAATTTGGATCGGATTTTCTTAAAATTAAAGGCGAATTCTAAGGAAGAAAGAAAATACCCGAAAAGTGTGGCTAAAATTAATCCAAATGCGCTCAAATGAAAAAATGCAAATAACCATTTCAAGAGATTAGCAACCAAAGAATTAACTATTTTATGGCGGGAAATAATAGGATATTGGCCCATTCTGACCGACCAACTAGTTCCAACGTTGATGATAATAACAAAAAAGGTTCCGAGGATGGTAAAAAGGTAAAACCACCAATCAAACTCACTTCCTATGCCTGACACAATTAAAAACAGAAATACAATGGCAACAATAATCAGCACTGCCAGGGAAATCAAATAGGCTAGGCGATAGAGTAAAAAAGAATGCTCATCTTTTTTGGGTAAGGGCAAGGCCGCTTCGTAACGCAAGGTAGCAATCGCTGCTATAAAGCCCGTAAGCCTCATATAAAACCCAAGTTCTCCCATTTCTTCGGTAGTATATAGACGTGTTAGAATAGGTGCTATTGCGTAGCCAATAATCTGAGCAATTAGCGTCCCTGACATCAGTACTGTAAATGATTTAAAAAAATCTCCTTTTACAATTGAGCTAATTCTATTTAAGTCCATACTTGACAAAGATACTATGATTATATTTGCTAAATAAATCTTATTAAAATGAAAAAAATTGCTGTTATTGGTGCTGGGACAATGGGAAACGGAATTGCGCATGTATTCGCACAATTTGGATATACTGTTACCTTAATTGATGTTTCGCAAGCTGCTTTAGATAAGGCATTATTGACGATTACAAAAAACTTAGATCGACAAGTAGCGAAGGAGGCCATAAGCGCTTCTGAAAAGACAAGTATCTTAAGTAATATTTCACTTGAAACGCAAATGGAAAATGGTCTCCAGGGCGTTGATTTAGTGGTAGAAGCCGCGACAGAAAACATTGATTTAAAACTAAAAATATTTGCTGAATTAGACCGAATATGTGCGCCGGAAGTTATTCTTGCTAGTAATACCTCGTCTATTTCGATCACTAAAATTGCGTCCGTTACTAATCGCCCAGATAAGGTCATCGGCATGCACTTCATGAACCCAGTTCCTGTCATGAAATTAGTTGAAATTATTCGAGGATATTCCACTTCAGATGAGGTAACGGAACTAATTATGGATACTTCCCGGAAATTAAATAAAGTACCTGTTGAGGTCAATGATTATCCTGGATTTGTGGCTAATCGTATTTTGATGCCTATGATTAACGAAGCCATCTACACTTTATATGAGGGCGTTGCTGGTGTTGAGGAAATTGATACTGTGATGAAATTAGGCATGGCGCACCCAATGGGACCTTTGCAATTAGCAGATTTTATTGGTTTAGATGTTTGCTTAGCCATTCTACGTGTTCTACATGACGGATTTGGAAATCCTAAATATGCTCCCTGTCCTTTATTAGTGAATATGGTTACGGCGGGTAAAAAAGGCATTAAGTCCGGTGAAGGATTTTATACCTGGACACACGGGACAAAAGAGCTAATTGTAGCTCCCAATTTTTCAAAATAACGATTAAGCAAATTTTGCATCCAAAAAGAGGTAGTTAAGAAAGAATAGCATAAGATTAACCTTATGTTTAAAAATATCTCGATTTTTTACTTTACTTTTAATGAAGTAAATAACATTTTCTATGCAATCTACCCATAAAAGAATACTGATAACAGTATTTCTTATACCCTTCTTCATTCTCTCTCAAAACAATACTTTTTACCGAAAATACAATCTACCTGGCATGCAGGGAGCCTTGCAAATGGAGGTAACGAATGATGGTGGATTTATTGCCACCGGTCAACACGAAGGTGTAGGTGGTCATGGAGATTGTGATGTATACGCCTATAAACTTGATGTTTGTGGTAATATTGACTGGTTTAAAACCTATGGTACCGCAGCGCAAGAAGGCGGGAAAAGCATATTCCAAATGAATGATGGCAGCTTCTTGATTTCTGGGCTCTATTCTGGAAGTTCAACCTATCGAGCCTTTAATATGAAAGTAGACGGGAGCGGTAATTTAATCTGGATCAAGCGTTATAATTTCGAATGGATGATGTACTCCATTGAAACCAGCGCAGGCGACATCATTTCTGTCGGCAGAAACTCCGGGAGTTTATTTTTAATCAAGACAGACAATGTGGGCAACCTCACCTGGAGCCGTCAAATCACTGGACTCGGGGACATGGGCCTATGGCTCGATGATCTCCCCAACGGAGATATCATGTTGATGGGAATTGGCGCCTCAAATGGAAAAGATTTTTCGGTGGCTAGACTCAATTCGACAGGTGCATTTATATGGTCTAAAACTTACGGCGGAACAGGTTATGGCGACGTTGATCACATTACATGGTCGTGTAAAGGCGCAGTCGATTTAACAGACAATAGTTTAATGGTTACAGCCCCTACTCTACTTGGAGGACTTGCCGACCACAATATCATAGTCTCCAAATTATCACTAACTGATGGCTCGGTTATTTGGGCAAATGTTTACGGTGGTGGTGGCAGAGATCAATCTCGAGACATTGTTAAATATCCGCAAGGATATGCCATTATTGGTCAAACTAGTTCATTTCCTACTGCAGCAAATCCCGCCTTAAATATTTACGAGGCCCTTGGAGAGAAAGACATATTATTGTTTTCAATTAACCAAATCGGGACAATACAATGGGCAAAAAGCTACGGCGGTGCTGATCGAGACAAAGGTGTTGGGGTGAAATATAACAATGATAACGGCTTTTCCATTTCAGCATTTACTACTTCTGCCTATTTCGGAAATACCGATGCTAGCTTTGACCCTCTTTTTATTAAAACGGATAGCGTAGGAAATGTCGGATGTCAAATGCACATCCCACCGCTTCAAATCGTAAATATCAACCTAGTAGCTACCAATTCTGGAGCGAATCAAAGCATTAGCATAGCGAGTGATGTTCCAACTATTGGCGTATTGGATTACCTGCCCGACGATGAATACATTTGTCAGACTTGCAGCAGCACACCGAATTTTACTATTTCGGATACTACCTTGTGCATTAATGACTCAGTATACTTGAGTAATACTACCATTGTAGGGTTAACCTGCTTTCAACAATGGAACATCAATGGCTCCTTTTTTGACGGACCAATCAATCCGGCGATGTCTTTTCCGGTTGCAGGCGTTTACCAAATTTATCTGTACTCGTCATGTGGCATTAACTCGGATACGCTAATCAGGAATATTTATGTGATTGACCCTCAAGTTACCATTCCCGACTTAATTTGTACTAGCAGTGCACCCGTCAATTTTCAAGCAAATATTGCAGGTGGTGTTTGGAGTGGCACAAACGTGAGTAGTTCAGGCATCTTCAATCCAGGAACATTGCCTGTGGGCAACTATTACACCACGTATACAATTCCCGAATATTGTGCTGTTTCGGACTCATTTATATTAGATCAACCAGATGTTTATGCTGGAAACGACACCTTGGTTTGCTTTGGCAACACCGCGGTGCTGAACGCCTCATCTCCAGATTCGGTAAGTTACAGCTGGAGCGTCAATAGCTCAAATGGATCTCCTTGGGCTCCACCGGCAGTCGGCACCTATAATCTCACGGTAACGGTAACCGATACCAATTCATGCACGCATACAGATATCGTTTCGATACAATCCCATCCTATTCCGGTAGCTGATTTTACCTATGTAGCAGATTGTTATTCCACTGAAATATCATTTACAAGCACGAGCACTGTCAATAACATTTACAACGACCAATTAGATTTTGAATGGGCGCCAAATGGAACGGTAATCCCACAGCAAACCTCGTCGGTTCTTCATGATTATGGCAGTTCTGGACTGGCCAGCATGACCCTTCAAGTAAGCAGTCAGATTGGCGGATGCGTGGGAACAATCACTTTACCTGTCAATGTGCCTACCAATCCAAGTGCAGACTTCACCTTCGTTCAATTGTGCGACTATATCGCGAACTTGACCGGTAGTTTTTCAAATAACGAAGTGATCACCGATGTAGATTGGCAAACCAACAACACACCTTTTGGATTGAACGCCATGACAGCATCCTATGCATTCGGGGCGGCTGGCGATTTCAATGTTACCTTAACCGTAACCAACGACTACCCATGTGCTTATGTCATCACGAAGAATATTACCTTGATTGCTGAAGAAACCTTGGATGAACAAACTATCCCCAATGTGATAACACCTAATTCCAATGGAACCAATGATGTATTAAATTTAGATTTTTGGTTAGACGAGTGTTTAGAATATACCATGTCCATATTCAATCGCTGGGGAAATTTAGTTTACGAATTCTCAAGATACGATACGCCTTTCTCTGGAAAAGACTTTAGTAATGAAGACTTACTAGAAGGTGTGTATTTTTATAAATTAGTGAGCGGTATGGAAGTCAGACACGGTCACATTACAGTTATTAGATAAATTAAATGAACATGAAAAAACAACTCTTAATCGCGGCTATCCTCATCAGTAGCTGCAGTTTATTTGGACAGTCTAAAATGAACTATTCAATAAGCGCTGAGGCACATGCTTTGATGTGTCCTTTCCTTTCGCCTCAGCTCATGAAACAACTTACATTGAAAGGGGCGGAAAATATCTATAAAGACGATCAAAGTATACTTCACTTTACTACGGCTATAGATAACCAAATACTGGACGATACCATATTGAAATTGGTGGATAATGTCGGTTATGAAGCCAAATACTTCAAAATAAAGAGAACACCAATAGAATAATTCAATCTATTGTGTTGTTTCACTGAAATTCTTTATATAATTTCTGAATTACTTTTCAATCCAACGGAGAGGTTAACATTTCCTTAGACTCCTAGCTTAACCTTTGGTAAGAATTACCGACTAAACTTAAAGTCTTTTCCTAAATAGTTGGCCTTAGCACCCAATTCTTCCTCTATTCGTAATAATTGGTTATATTTTGCTGTGCGATCGCTTCGAGAAGCTGAGCCTGTTTTAATTTGACCAGTATTCAATGCCACAGCAAGATCTGCGATGGTATTATCCTCCGTTTCACCACTTCGATGACTCATCACTGCGGTATAATTATGAGCTTGAGCCAACTCAACAGCTTGTATGGTTTCGGTGAGGGTTCCAATTTGATTAACCTTTACTAGAATTGAATTAGCAATTCCCTCCTCAATGCCACGAGTTAACCGTTTGGTATTGGTAACAAATAAATCATCTCCAACCAATTGAATTTTATCTCCTAATGATTGCGTGGCATACTTCCATCCTGCCCAATCGTCTTCTGCTAAACCATCTTCAATAGAAATGATTGGATACCTATCAACCCAACTTTTCCAGTAATCTACCATTTCAGTGGGCGACATACTATCCCCGGTTGATTCAAAATGATAAAGATTTTTATCCGCGTTATAAAATTCCGATGCTGCAGCATCTAGCGCAATATACATGTCTTTTCCAAGCGAAAATCCCGCTTTCTCTACCGCTTGAATCACCACCTCAATCGCTTGTTCATTAGAACCCAAACTTGGAGCAAAACCACCTTCATCGCCAACGTTTGTTGACATTCCTTCTGCTTTCAAAACACCTTTAAGTTGATGAAAAACTTCCGTACCCCATCGAAGACCTTCCGAAAATGAACTTGCTCCAACAGGCATCACCATAAATTCTTGAATATCGATTAAATTATCCGCATGTGAACCTCCGTTTAGAATATTCATCATTGGGATAGGCAAGGTGACAGCCTGATCGCCTCCAATTGATTTAAACAAACTACAATTGGATTCATTAGCAGCAGCTCTAGCAACAGCAAGGGATACACCTAAAATAGCATTTGCTCCCAAATTCGATTTATTGTTTGTGCCATCCAATTTTATCATACAGGTATCGATACCTTGTTGATCAAAAACGTCCCAACCTATCAAACCAGATTGAATAAGCGTATTGACATTCCTCACTGCATTGAGCACACCTTTCCCAAGGTATTTCGATTTATCTCCATCTCTTAACTCCACTGCTTCATGAATACCCGTTGAGGCACCAGAAGGAACAGCTGCTCTTCCCAAGATTCCGTTTGATGTAAGCACATCAACTTCTATCGTTGGATTGCCCCTAGAATCAAGAATTTGTCTAGCAAACACACGTGAAATTTTGCTCATACTTTAATTATTAATAAGCGCCATATTGGCAATGAATTGATCGAAGAGATAGCGTGAATCATGAGGACCAGCAGATGCTTCTGGATGATATTGCACTGAGAAAACGGGTTTGTTTTTTAAGGCTATACCTGCTATTGAGTCGTCGTTTAAGTGGATATGCGTTACCTCAATATTGTCATTTGAGGCGATACTTTCCTTAGAGATTACGAAGCCATGATTCTGAGATGTGATTTCAGATTTTCCTGTGCGCAAGTTTTTTATCGGATGATTAATCCCACGATGGCCATTAAACATTTTAATGGTCTTAAGCCCTTGACTTAATCCTAAAATTTGGTGTCCAAGGCAAATCCCAAAAACAGGCATTGATGTTTCTACTATTTCCTTTACCAAAGCAATTGCATTTGGCATCGCAGAAGGATCACCAGGACCGTTAGAAAGCATGATGCCATGGGGATTGAATGATTGAATCTCTGATAAAGTAGTATTCATTGGAAATACTTTCACATGGCATCCCCTGTTTACCAAACAATCGATTATATTTTGCTTCACGCCAAAATCAATACATGCTACTCTATATAATGTTTGATCGGGCTGTTTCTCATAAGTGGTTTTAGTCGTCACAAATGACGAAAGTTCTAGGCCAGCCATAGATGGCACGGCGGATAATTTCTCTTTTAATTGTGCAATATCATCAATTTCCGACGAAACAATTGCGTTCATAGCGCCTTTATTTCGAATATGACGAACAAGTGCACGCGTATCAATATCAGAGATTCCCACCGTTCCATTTTGAACCAATTTCTCTTGCAGCGACATTTCGCCAGCAGGTCGAGAAAAACCATTAGAGAATTTTTTAGTTACTAATCCAGCTAATTTAATGGAGTTGGATTCTGATTCTGATGCGTGGGTTCCATAATTACCAATATGAGCAGTGGTCATAATCAGTAATTGTCCGTAATAAGAAGGATCCGTAAATACCTCTTGATAGCCTGTCATTCCAGTATTAAAAGCAATTTCACCTGCGGATGTTCCTATTGAACCGATTGCTGAACCGTGAAAGACAGTTCCATCTTCTAAAAGCAAGATGGCAGGATTACGAGACTCCATGTTATGAATTTCGACAAAGGTATTAACTTAAGGCAAACAGCGCTTGATTAAACAAAAAAAGGCGATGAAAAATCGCCTTTTTTTTATCAACATATGTTAAAATCTTATGCTTCTTTGTTTGGATCAGTTGCTTCTTCAGCATCATCCGTTGGCGCATCATCCGATGCGGAAGGCGTTTCATCTTCAGCAGCAACTTCTTCAGCAACAACTTCCTCAGCAACAACTTCTTCAGCAGCAACTTCTTCAGCAACCACTTCTTCAGCAGCAACCTCTTCAGCAGCAACCTCTTCAGCGACCACTTCTTCAGCTACAACCTCTTCTGTTACTACTTCAGCTTCTATCGTTGACGCCTCTTCGTTTACCACTTCAGCATCGGCTACAGCTTCAGTAACAACTGCTCCAGAAGAAGTAGAACCACCCCTTCTTGAACGACGAGTTGTCTTTTTCGCTGTTTCATTAGTATAAATTTCATTGAAATCTACCAATTCAATCATACACATTTCTGCATTATCACCTAAGCGGTAGCCCAAGCGAATAATACGTGTATAACCACCATTACGCGTAGCAATTTTCGGAGCTACATCTCTGAACAATTCAGAAACCACCTCCTTACTTTGCAGGTAAGAAAAAACAATTCTTCGAGAATGCGTTGAATCTGTTTTAGACTTTGTTAAAAGAGGTTCTACATAAACGCGAAGCGCTTTTGCTTTTGCAATAGTTGTAGAAATACGTTTATGTTCGATTAACGAACACGCCATATTAGAAAGCATTGCTTTTCTGTGGGCTGATTTTCTACCTAAATGATTTAATTTATTTCCGTGTCTCATCTTTCAATTATTCTAGATCTAGTCCTAGTCTTTATCTAATTTATATTTTGCAACATTCATTCCGAATGTTAATCCTTTATTATCTACAAGGTCTTCTAATTCAGTTAACGATTTCTTACCGAAGTTTCTAAACTTCAATAAATCTGATTTCGCAAACGCAACTAAATCACCTAATGCTTCAACATCCGCTGCTTTTAGGCAGTTTAATGCACGAACAGAAAGATCCATATCGACAAGCTTCGTTTTCAACAATTGACGCATGTGTAACGATGTTTCATCAAACTCTTCCGTTTCAGCTTTGCTTTCACTATCCAAGGTAATGCGTTCATCAGAGAACAACATAAAATGATGAATAAGAATTTTAGCTGCTTCTTTGAGTGCTTCTTTCGGGTGAATTGCCCCATCACTTGTGATATGAAAAATCAACTTTTCGTAATCTGTTTTTTGTTCAACCCTAAAGTTTTCAACTGAATAGCGAACATTTACGATTGGGGTAAAGATTGAATCAATAAATATAGTACCAAAAGATGCACTAGTGTTTTTATTTTCTTCAGCGGGAACATAACCACGACCTTTAATGATCGTAAGTTCAATTTCCAACTTTACCGACGATTCCATATTACAAATAACTAAATCAGGGTTTAGAACCTGAAAAGCGCTTGTAAACTTACCAATATCACCGGCTGTTAATTTATTTTGCCCACTAACGGAAACGATTACTGTTTCATTATCAGTACCTTCTATTTGCTGCTTGAAACGCACTTGCTTAAGGCTCAAAATAATTTCGGTAACATCTTCTACAACACCTTTAAGCGTCGTAAATTCGTGATCTACCCCTTCTATTTTGATAGAAGCTATTGCGAATCCTTCCAAGGAAGAAAGCAAAATTCTACGTAAAGAATTACCTACTGTAATTCCGTAACCTGGTTCAAGAGGACGAAATTCAAACTCTCCGTTGAATTCGTCTGATTGAATCATGATAACCTTGTCAGGTTTTTGAAAATCCAAAATTGCCATTTTTCTGCTTTATAAATTATTTAGAATATAATTCGACGATTAGTTGTTCCTTGATGTTTTCAGGGATCATTTCTCTTCCAGGAAGACTTAAAAACTTACCAGACATAGAGGATCGGTCCCAATCTAACCAATCGTATTTTTTGCTACTTGCATCCAAAGAAGAAACAATTGCCTCAAGCGACTTTGATTTTTCACGAACACCAATTACATCACCTGGTTTTACATGATACGATGGGATGTTTACAACATCACCATTTACAGTAATATGTCGGTGAGACACCAATTGTCTTGCTCCTCTGCGCGTTGGAGAAACCCCAAGACGATAAACCGTATTATCCAATCGTGTTTCACACAACTGCAATAAGTTTTCACCTGTAATTCCTTTCATGCGAGATGCTTTTTCAAACATATTAGCGAACTGCTTTTCTAAAATACCATAAGTATATTTAGCTTTTTGCTTTTCACCAAGTTGGATAGCATATTCAGATTGTTTACCCCCCCTACGTTTAGACGGACCGTGTTGTCCTGGGCCATAACTTCTTCTTTCAAGCGCTTTATCGGGGCCGAAAATTGGATCTCGGAACCTTCTAGCTATTTTGGTCTTAGGACCTGTATATCTTGCCATTTTTTAGTTATTGTGTCATGAATTAAGGCATTTCCTTCGATGACTGGTTATTAAATATATTATACTCTTCTTTTCTTCGGTGGTCTGCATCCGTTGTGCGGAAGCGGCGTAACGTCAACAATTTCAGTAACTTCAATTCCAGCATTATTCAGCGATCGAATTGCAGATTCTCTACCGGCTCCTGGTCCTTTAACATAAACCTTTACGCGACGCAATCCGAAATCATGTGCTTCTTTAGCAGCATCTTCAGCAGCTAATTGCGCGGCATACGGCGTATTCTTTTTTGAACCTTTGAATCCCATTTTTCCTGCAGAAGACCAAGAAATTACTTGTCCAGCATTGTTGGTTAGGGAGATAATTAAGTTGTTAAAACTCGCTTGGATATGAGCTTCGCCCGTCGCCTCGACTTTAACATTTTTTTTCTTCTTTTGATTTGCTTTTGCCATTTTTTAAAATTTATTTAGTTGCTTTTTTCTTGTTCGCAACTGTTTTTCTCTTCCCTTTTCTAGTTCGAGAGTTATTTTTAGTATGTTGTCCACGCAATGGTAAACCAGAACGGTGACGAATTCCTCTGTAGCATCCAATATCCATTAAACGCTTAATGTTTAGTTGAACTTCAGAACGAAGAGAACCTTCAGTTTTCACTTCATTCACAGAATTTCGAATCAACGCTAATTGATCATCGTTCCATTCCTGAACCTTTATGTTTTCGTCAATTCCGTTATCGGTCAGTATTTTCTTCGACATACTTCTTCCGATACCGAAAATGTATGTTAAGCCAATTACTCCTCTTTTGTTTTTTGGTAGATCTATACCTGCAATACGTGCCATAAATTATAATTTAACCTTGTCGTTGTTTTAATTTTGGATTCTTTTTGTTTATCACATAAACCCTTCCTTTTCGCTTCACGATTTTACAATCGGCTGTACGCTTTTTAACAGATGCTCTAACTTTCATCGCAATTAATTTATTCTATTATTTATACCTGAACGAAATACGTCCTTTTGTTAAGTCATACGGGGACATTTCAACCTTTACTTTGTCTCCTGGTAATATTTTTATATAAAACATTCTCATTTTACCTGAAATATGCGCTGTTAAAACATGCCCATTTTCCAATTCCACACGAAACATTGCATTAGGTAATGCTTCGAGTATTGTTCCATCTTGCTCTATAGAGGATTGTTTTGCCATCTTAAAATCCTGATAATTCGTTAGGTGCCCTTCTTCCTCTCACTCTACTTCCGTCCATCAATCCATCCATGTGCTTATTCAATAAATACGTTTCAATTTGCTGTAAGGTGTCCAAAACAACACCCACCATAATCAATAATGATGTGCCTCCAAAGAACATAGCAAATGCATCATTGACTCCGACTAATTTTGCTATAGCGGGAATGATTGCAATAATGGCAAGGAATAAAGAACCTGGGAGAGTAATTCTTGAAACCAAGGTGTCAATAAAATTGGCAGTGTCTTCACCTGGTCTAACCCCTGGGATAAAACCACCACTTCGTTTCAAATCATCCGCTATTTTACGAGGATTAATCATAATTGCGGTATAGAAATACGTAAATACAATTATCAGAATACATAACAATATGTTATAGCCTAAGCCATAAGGATCGCTTAAGAGACGTTGAATAAAGCCGCCCTCACCTGCTGAATTAGTTGCGCCAACGAAGATCATAACAGGGATAGTCATAATGGCCTGAGCAAAAATAATTGGCATTACACCACTTGCATTCACTTTTATTGGCAAGTAATTTCTAGCACCTTGAGCATCAGCTGCTCTGGCACCAACCACTCTTTTTGCTGTATTGAGTGGAATTCTTCTAACTCCCTGAACAATTAAAATCGTTACTAAAACCACCAGCATGAATGCTATAATTTCAAGAACCAATTTAATCATATTACCAGCTTCGAACGACTTACCAACTTCAGCAATAAATCCACCAGGCAATCTAGATAAAATACCAACAGCAATTAATAAGGATATACCATTACCAATCCCTTTTTCAGTAATTCTTTCTCCTAACCACACAGCAAACATAGACCCTGCGACTAAAACAAGAATTGTTTGCGTCCACCAGAAAGCCCCAGCATCAGGAGGCATAGCCCCTTTAGATTCAACATACATTGATAAATAACTTGGCGCTTGAAGGGCACAAATAACAATAGTAAGAATCCTTGTATAATTATTGATTTGTTTTCTACCTGATTCACCTTCATTCTGCATTTTTTGAACAGCAGGTACAGCCATTCCTAATAATTGCATGATGATAGAAGCACTAATATATGGCATGATACCTAGGGCCATAACTGAAGCATTAGTAAAACCACCACCAGAAAACATGGATAATAAATTCTCCAATGTTTTTTGACCTTGCGAACCACCTTCAGAGGCTTGTCTTAGGATCTCATAATTAACACCCGGAAGAATTACAAAAGATCCAATCCTATAAACAAGTATAAGACCTAAAGTTAAAAGAATTCGTTCTCTGAGCTCTTTAACTTTCCAGATATTCTGAAGATTTGTAAGTAGTCTTTTCATTTAACAGTTAATCAGATTTTTGTATAGTTTCCTCCATTCGTTTCAATCAACTCAATTGCCTTTGCAGAAAATTGATGCGCTGAAACAGACACTTTTGATTTTAATTCTCCTCTACCTAGAATCTTTACTAAATCATTATTAGATATTAGGCCGTTTTCTCTGTATACATCCATATTAAAATCGGTAATTCCTTTCGATTCAGCTAGCATTTGAATAGCGTCAATATTGATCGCTTTGTATTCAACGCGATTAATATTTTTAAATCCAAACTTAGGCACACGTCTTTGAAGTGGCATTTGTCCACCTTCAAATCCAATTTTCTTAGAATAACCAGATCTTGACTTCGCTCCTTTATGACCACGAGTGGAAGTTCCACCATGTCCAGAACCTTGCCCTCTAGCAATTCTTTTTTCTTTTTTTACAGACCCTTTAGCAGGTGTCAAATTATTTAATTCCATTTGTTCTATTTCTTACTATTCAACAACTACTAAAAGGTGTTTCACCTTATTTATCATTCCTAAGATTTGAGGCGTACCTTCCTTTTCAATGGTTTGGTTCAGCTTTCTAAATCCAAGTGCTTTTATCGTTGCTTTTTGATCAGCAGGTCGTTTAATAGCACTTTTAACTTGTTTTATTTTTATAATACTCATGATCATTTTCTATTAACCGTTAAACACTTTATCAAGTGAGATTCCTCTTTGACGCGCAACAGCCAATGCATCGCGCATTTTAGAAAGCGCATCTATGGTAGCCTTCACCACGTTGTGTGGATTAGACGAACCCTGCGATTTCGCCAATACATTATGAACTCCAACACTTTCAAGTACAGCACGCATTGCACCACCTGCAATAACTCCAGTACCATTAGTTGCTGGTTTAAGCAACACTTCAGCTCCACCGTACTTTCCTTTTTGGGTATGAGGAACTGTACCATGTAGAATCGGCACTCGAATTAAGTTTTTCTTGGCATCATCAATACCTTTGGTGATGGCTTCAGTTACTTCTTTGGCTTTTCCTAGGCCGTGACCTACGACACCATTTTCGTCACCAACAACAACAATTGCTGAAAAACTAAATGTACGTCCACCTTTGGTAACTTTAGTTACACGATTTACAGCCACTAACTTATCTTTAAGTTCAATGTCTGATGATTTTACTCTATTTGCTATTGCGCTCATTTCTTATTAAAATTTAAGTCCAGCTTCACGAGCGGAATCAGCAAGTGATTTAACTCTACCGTGATATAAATAACCATTACGATCAAAAACAACTGTTTCGATACCTGCTTTTTTAGCTTTATCAGCGATCAATTTCCCAACCAAGATTGCTTGGTTTAATTTCGCCACTTTTTGAGCTGCTTTTTCTTTAAAAGAACCAGCAGATGCAAGTGTTTTACCACTGATATCATCAATAATTTGCGCATAAATTTGCTTATTGCTTCTATACACAGATAGTCGAGGAACCATTGCGGTACCGCTAATCTTTTTGCGAATTCTTCGCTTAATTTTTGCTCGTCTTAAAACTTTATCTAATGCCATGATTACTTATTTATTTCTTACCTGCTGATTTACCAGCTTTTCTTCTAATTTCTTCACCTAAGAATCGAATTCCTTTTCCTTTGTATGGTTCAGGTTTTCTCATGCCTCTAATTTTCGCTGCTACTTGCCCTAACAATTGCTTGTCATAAGATTCGATAGTAACAAGTGGCGCTTTACCTTTTTCAGTTAAGGTTGTTAACTTAACTTGGTCAGGCACTTCCAATATAATTGAATGGGAGAATCCAAGCGACAACTCAATTTGCTGACCTACAGCATTTGCTCTAAAACCAACACCAATCACCTCCATTTGTTTCTTAAAACCTTCAGAGACACCGATGATCATATTTTGAATAAGCGCACGATACAAACCATGTTTTGACCTATGGCTTGGAGCTT
>JBILCD010000246.1:0-3283 GCA_044353285.1 Crocinitomicaceae bacterium
ATGCTCGACTTAATTTTAGTACCGATATGTCGGCAAAGCTAAAATTAAATTCGGTTCTTCTTTTCTCCAATGATTCAAGGAATACATTACCTGAAAATGGAATTGGTTCGGTTTTGTACAATACTATAAATGCTTTTCCAAACCAGCCGGTTTACACCCCTAATGGCCAATTTTCTTATCTTGAAGAAGTGAGCGACATTATTAACCCAATCGCACAAATTAAAAATCAATACAACTGGGGAACCGCTGCAAAATTCGTTGGGAAAGAAGAGTTCGTTTATGCTTTTAATGAAAACCTTTCTTTTACCAATCGATTCAATTATAATTATTCTATCATTAATTCAAAAGTATTCTCACCATTGGTTTGGTATGGTGACGGAAAATATGCCAATACAGCGATTAATGAAGCACTAGAATCGCCAACGGTTGAGATTGCAGATAGTGTGTTTATTGAGCGTGGTGCAGCGGTTTACGAAGAACGATCAAGCTATTTGGATTTAAGCTATGAAAGCTTCTTAAATTATGAAAAAACATTCCAAGAGGTCCATACTTTTAAGGGAACTGCAGGAATTTCTATTTTTCAACGGAAAGGCGAATCACTTAATGGAACTGGCTTCGGTATTCCGAATAACTCCTTAGATTATGCTGATATTTCAGCTAATACGGCACAAGGTGGTTTTTTAAATAATGTTGGTTCGTGGGAATTCAAAGAGCGTTTGATTTCTTCCTTTATGCGCTTGGAATATGCTTATGATTCTAAATACCTTTTCTCAACTATTTTAAGACGAGATGGATCTAGTAAATTTGGTCCGAATAGCCGTTATGGTTTTTTTCCAACTTTTTCGGGTGGATGGTTACTATCAGAGGAAAAGTTTTATAACATTAAGTGGATTAACTTTTTAAAGTTTAGGGCTAGTTTTGGTGTATCAGGAAATGATCAGATTCCGAACTTTGCTTACCGTGGATTGTTAAACGGAGAAGGGGTATATGTTTTTAATGATGTAATTACCCCCGGCGTTGCAATTGGAAGGCCCTCAAATCCAGATTTGAAATGGGAAACAACAAGACAGTTTAACATTGGTGCAGATATGACATTTTGGAATAAATTAGACTTTACGACAAATTACTTTATCAAGAACACCTTCGACTTACTCTTTCAGCCCGAAGTAACCGCGGTTTTAGGCTCCTATGGCCCCGGTGGATATCCGCCAATAATAAATGCTGGAAATGTATCTAATAAAGGAGTTGAATTGGAATTGGCCTACAAAACGCAGCGCAAAAAACCGTTCACGGCTGATTTAAACATAAACTTCACGACAATTTCAAATAAAGTTACTGCAGTTCCAGAAGGAGTTGATTATATTCCTGGCGCGCAATTTAGCGTAGGAGGAGATGTAGCCACACGGTTCCAAACAGGGTATGAAATCGGTTATTTTTTCGGCTATGAAACGGCGGGAATTTTTCAAACACAAGAAGAAATTGATAATGCAGCTGTTGTTCAGGATGGCGCTCAGCCAGGGGATTTAATCTTTGTTGATCAAAATGGTGATGGTGTGGTAAATTTTAATGGTGATTTGGATAAAACGTATTTGGGATCTCCAATTCCTGACTTTACCATGGGTTTTGCGTTTAATTTGAAGTACAAAGGGTTTGATCTCTCAGGAAGTCTTTATGCGGCGATCGGCCAGGAAATTATCAGAAACTACGAACGTCAACAACCTTATGCCAATCAGTTAGGTTATGTGGTAGATCGTTGGACAGGACCAGGATCGACCAATGAGCACCCAAGAGTAACTACTGGCCAGACTAGAAATAATGTTTTTTCTTCCTATTTTGTTGAAGATGGATCCTTTGCTCGTTTAAAAAACATTCAATTGGGCTACACCGTTCCTGCTCAAAAATTAAAGCGCTTGAAAATAGATTCTTTCCGAATTTATACAGCCGTAAACAATTTATTTACCTTAACCAAGTATCAAGGCTTTGATCCAGACATTGGTTCTCCAGGAGTTTTAGCAGCTGGAGTAGATTACGGATTTTATCCGCAAGCAAAAACATATATGGTAGGTATTCAACTTAAATTTTAAGACATGAAGCGATTTAAACAAGTTATTTTTAGTGTATTGATTGTTTTCTTATCTGCAGGTTGCGATAAATTCCTTAACATAGATCCTCCCTACACGCAGGATGTCGAAAACTTTTTTGAAACAAAGGAAGATTATGAACGCGCTTTAACTGGGGCATATGATTTACTTCAGGGTTCGTTTATGTCATTTTGGATTGGGGAAATAGCTTCTGATAATTCAATAGCTGGGGGTGAAAGTGTAAATGACTCTCAAGGATTACATCAAATTGATGACATGACCCATGGTGGTGTGAACAATGAGTTGCGAAATGTACTCAGATGGAATTACGCTGGAATCACACGCGCAAATTATCTTTTAGAGAATAAAGATAAAATAGACTTTCAAGGAAAAGAGCATATTATTGCTGAAGCTAGATTTTTGCGGGCGTATTATTATTTCGAACTGGTAAAGTTTTTCGGGGATATTCCGCTTATTATTGATAAAAGAATTGGTATTGAAGAGGCAATGCAATTGCCAAGAACACCGAAAGCAGAAGTTTATGCTCAAATAGAAGAGGACTTTACCTATGCTGCATCCGTATTAAATCCGGTTGCTAGTCAAAAAGGCCGCGCAACAAAAGGAGCTGCATTGGCATTTTTAGGGAAGGCTTATTTATATCAAAATAAATTTACGCAAGCAGCGTCAACTTTTGATGAAGTAATCGCCATGGGGATGTACAGCCTTATTCCTGATTATAATCAATTATTTTCTGCTAGTAATGAAAATAATAGTGAAACGGTATTCGATGTTCAATACTCTGGCCTTGAAGGAGGTTCTTATGGCTGCTACATTTGCTTAGAAGGAAATGCAGCCGTTGGTTTTCAAGGCATACGACAATATAATGGACCAGTTTATGGTGATGGAAATAGTTATAATCTCCCAACGCAAGAGCTTTATGATGCTTTTTCTTCACTTGATCTTCGCAGAGGAGCGACAATTTTAGATATTGATGCTTTTATAGCGACACAGCCAAACCCATCATCGATTTCTTATGCTATTGGCGCAGGCGGTCATAGCGGTTATTACAATAATAAATACATTAAAAGACAAGGTGAAATTGGATTGCCTGATAACGACTTAACCAGTCCTGTGAATTATCGAGTAATTCGTTATGCAGATGTTCTTTTAATGGCAGCTGAAGCGCATTATCAGAGTGGAAA
>JBILCD010000085.1:0-9867 GCA_044353285.1 Crocinitomicaceae bacterium
ATGGTGTTGGTTGTCGTTTTTAATTTTTCATCATAATTACGATACCATTTTTCCATTTCTGCATATAAAAAACGATGGTGCGCAGGACTAGATTTCGCCTTGGAATTGACATGAATATCGTCTGAGAAAATAGTGAGTCCAACAGCATCTCGTTGCCTTCTCAATAATTCGATTAAACTTGCCGCTGCATACATTGAAAAAATCAGCTTGGTTAATTTAGCATCTTTTGGAAAAAACATCGAACTAGAACAATCTATTAGTAGTTGGCAACGCAGGTTGGTTTCTTCTTCATATTTTTTTGTAAACAACTTATCGGTACGTCCATAAAGCTTCCAATCTATATGTCGTGTAGATTCACCAGGATTATAAATACGATGTTCCGCAAATTCTACAGAAAAACCATGAAAAGGGCTTTTATGAAGTCCAGTAATAAATCCTTCAACAACTTGTTTTGCTAATAATTCTAAGTTCCCAAAATCAGCTAATTGCGCTTTATCAATGGATTGTTCTTGCATTATATTGGTTGTAAATTATTTAAGTCCCTCAAAGATAATGAAGATATGCGATTGAAAGCAACTAATCAATGTTAGTTTTCGTCGTACGCACGAATCTAAAATTATATCCATGAAAAAAAATCTACTTTTTAACCTAATATGCAGTTTTTGTCTATTATCTACCTCATTTTATCATGCACAAGTTGTAGGATATGCACTAACAGGTTTAACACAAACAAGCGCAAGTACTATACTAAGTTGTGATTCAACCATCACAATGAGTTTTTCTGCTCAAACAGCAGCTACTACTGCAGGCACGGTTCCAGCAGATATTCAAAATGTCATAATTGGCAATAATTTTGCTCCTTTTCAATTTCAAGTTCAAATTAATTGGGGCGATGGCGGAACTACCACACATAGCGCTGGAACATCAACATCAGGAACCTTTATTAATTTCAACCCGCCAATAACTCATACGTATAATTCCTCTGGAACATATCCAATTTCAATAACAGTCTACAATCCTGCAAACCAAACCTATGTAATAGATACTATCAACTATACTATTGGTTGTGGTGGAAATAATTACATGTGTATGGGTGGTCAGGTATTTTGTGATACAGATAATAATGGTGTTTATAATACTGGAGACATTCCTGTAATCAATGCACCTGTAAACGTCGTATCTAATGGAACTACTTACACTGGATATACAAACAATACTGGTTTTTATACAGTTTCTTACGCAGGTACTGCTGGACAAACAGCAGTAGTTTCTGTAAATCAGAATTGGATGGTAAATAACGGTTACATTGCTGGTACTTGGCCAATAACAATAAACAATGTTACATGTAACTCTGGATTACCTCTTGCTACAGCCAATTTCCCAATGAATTGTGGAAGCAACCAAGGTAATACAAATTGCTACGCAGGATTTGTATTCTGTGATGCTAATGGAAACGGTACCATGGACACCAACGAATCTCCTATCGTAGGAGCGCCTATATTACTATATTCACAAAATACGATCGGGGCAAATACAGTTACGGTATATACCGATACCAACGGATTCTTTACCTATTGTGGGCCAGTTTCAAATACAAATTATGTGATTGGAGCAATTAACCAACAATGGTTAGCATATAATGGTTACACAATGCCAAATAATATCATTACACTAGTTGGAATAAATTCTACCACGCCAAATCCTGGGTATTTCGCAGTAAATTGCGGAGGTGGCACCACTTTATGTGCTGATTTATGGACTACCGTTACACCATGGATCGGATACTATCAAAACACGACTGCCTATTTTCACTTAAATTGGGGTTCTTATGGACCTGGACCAGTTGGACCTTATACCTTAACATTAACTTATCCAGCAGGAGTTACCGTAAATACAAGTTCGATCGCTAATACCGGATACGTAATTAGTGGAAATACAATTACATGGAATTTAAATTCTGGATTAAATTCTTTCTCGTCTATCGATTTAATAACCTTTAATGTACCTTCAGGAATATCTAATGGTGCGCAACATTTCTTTACGTCCACAATTACTCCTGCTGGAAATATAGTTGATTGTTCTACTTCAAATAACAATGGATCACTTTTACAACTAGTTGGCAATAGCTATGATCCAAATGATAAAGTGGTTGGAAGACCTGCTATTTACGAAACATTAGCCATTCCATCGGAACAAATCGACGCTAGTTTAACTGATGCCTTGACCTACACCATTCAATTTCAAAATACAGGAACAGCTCCTGCACAGAATATCTACATTCTAGATACTTTGGATGCGAATTTGGATTGGTCTACTTTCACTTTAGTGGAGTCTTCTCACAACATGCAAGTGGTAAATATGGGGAATGGTTTACTAAAATTTGAATACCCTAATATCTGGTTAGATGACTCAACGAGCAACGAACCTGGAAGTCACGGGCATTTGGTTTACAGAATCCAAGAAAATAGTGGGAATCCAGTTGGAAGTACCATTGAAAATACGGCGTATATTTACTTTGATTGGAATGCTCCTATCGTAACGAACACAACTTACAATATCAATACGATGTTGGTGGGAGTTGATGAATCAAGTATGAACCAATTCAAGCTATACCCGAATCCAAGTACGGATAATATTTCAATTACAGGAAATATTACAAACTTCGGATACAAGATATTGGATATGTCAGGACGGGAATTAGTTAGCGGACAAGTAAACAATGGATTTGCTAAAATAGCTATTGAATCATTAACAAACGGACACTATTTAGTTCAGATAACTTCAGAAAATGCGAATGAAACGCTTTCGTTTATAAAGCAATAAAAAAACAACCTCTCCAAGTAAAAAAAAGAGCGACTAATAGTCGCTTTTTTTTGTTTATTTTAGCTAAAACATTAACTGATTAAATACCATGAAAGTATCATTCGCAATTTTAGTAATCATAAGCTTCCTTACTTCGTGTAAGAAAAATGATAGAGACTCCTTGACTGGCACTTGGCAATTAAAAGAAGTATTAATGGATCCAGGAAATGGAAGCGGTGTATTCACTGCAGTAAGTAGCGATAAAAATTTAGTCTTCAATACCAATGGAAATGTTAATTCCAATGGTGTAATCTGTGATATGTCTATTGAATCTAATACCAGTACAGCAGGAACATACTCAGAAATTGATTCTACTATAATTTCTACTACATGTCCTAATTTAATACTTAAATATGAAATAAGCGGCGACACATTAATTCTAATTTACCCTTGTATCGAACCGTGCAAAGCGAAATATATAAAAGTGCTTTGATCATCCCAACTAAAAAGGGGTGATGTTAGATTATCTATTTATGAGTGTCCGATAAACAGTAAATTGGGATAAATAAGGCTCATTTGAATAACGGTATTAGCAGCTACTAAAATAGTTAACTAAAAAATATTTTATTAACGAGTTATCATAAAATCGAACGAACACCTAAAATCCAACTTCTAGAATAACGAAAAATTCGCGCTAAATAAGTCATAAAATATGAGAAGAATATTACAAATACTTATCCCAATAGTGTTGACAGGATGTTCCGTGAGTAAATATCACACTTCTTCTTTAGAACATTTTGATTCAAGAGCAGAAGGCAATGTATTTATTGACAGTTTGAGGACATCTGGAAAGGATACAATCATCGGATATTATGACGGCTGCTCAGGCTGTATTCAAGGGCTTGAAAAACCCTACTACATTTATTGGCAATCTGGAAACAAGTGGTATTTAACCAAATTCACAATATATGCTAGATTTAATCAAATTACAGGCTTTAGTCCACCAATTAAATACATATCTGATAACATAGAGGCAATTGATACGTTGAAACTATCTTTGCCAAAAGCTGAAATGAGTCATTATCCTTATGATGCGGTGAGAATATTACTTAATGGGAGAGAAATAAATTATGAAATTAAAAATTACGAAAAATGGTACAATGAATCTGCTCCTAAGGTAATCTTGATTGATAAAATACGTTCTGAATTATTCGCCATTTTTCCAAACGAATGGAAAGCTTTAGATTATAAATTTTAAAAAAGAAAAAAGGACAGCAGATAGCTGCCAACCGTAATATGCAATGAATCGCATGAAAATCAATAAATACAAACCCAAGTTTGACCAATTAACATGGTATGATAAAACTCTGTTTGCATTTATTGCAACAGTAATATTGGTTTCTTTATATGTCTTCGCTTGCACCTGTTCCCTAGAAAAAACAGAAACGACGAATCAACTTGCGCTATTTTTCTTTGTCATCAAATCGCTCGACTATTTAGCTGTTGTAATGATTGTTATTGGTCTTATTTTTCCTAATGAAAGATTAAGACAATTGCAACAATTACTTGGTCTAGTAATGTTGGGTGCTGTCAGCATTGTAATAATACTTCAATATATTCCCTGTATGGTCGATGATAGAATCGTTGGTGAAATAAAATATGCCCTATTATGTCCACATTATTCAATTATATCATGGATAAATCTACTTTGGTTTGGTATAATTGGATCAGCAAACTTTGCATTACCTATATTAATAAGAAAAAAATAATTGCCTACATTAGTCGATTAGCTCCAGCTCTGAATTCTCACTTCGATATAAGAGTTTATTTAAAGAGCTTTATCAGCACCAGGCAGCAAACCGTTAACCTAAAATACCAGCACAGGAATCTTTACTGCTTAACGATTCTGGTAGATTCTCCAAGTATATTCAGTAAATAAATACCTGATTTAAATGAACTCAAGTCAATGGAATCATTTTCTTGCGTGATAACTTTCTCCATTACTTTTCTACCTGCAATATCAAATAAGCTCATTTTTTCGCCCATTAATCCTTTATCCATTAATCGAATGAAAATAACATCTGATGTTGGATTAGGATAAACAGTTATCGCCTGAGAAGTTAAATCAACTAATCCAAGAACTTGAACCACTTGAATTAGGGTATCCGAAACCCCGCAATTATTTGTGGCCACCAGTGTGATCGAATATGAACCGGGAGATGTATAAGAAATACTTGTATCGGTTGCGTTCGAAGTGACACCATTTCCGAATTCCCAATAATAATTCGAGGCATTCAAAGAGGTATTGGTAAGGGTTAATACGCCGCCAATCAAAGTATAAGAGAAAAGTGCAGCTGGTGCAGCACCCACGCTAATATTCAATACAGAAGCTGCACTCGCTCCACAAGAATTGTTAGTAGTAACAGATAATGGACCTGAGGTATTGTCAAATGTTACTGCGATAGTATTGGAATTACTCATCCCTAACCAACCTGACTGAAGCGTCCAGTTGTAAAAAACCGAAGGGTCGTTGGTCACACTGTAGTTTTCTAAGGTATTGATGCAAGGTGCTACATTCCCAACTATCGCACTTGGATTTGCTGGAGGTGCCTCCACCACAATAAAAGCAGTATCTTGGTAACTGCTTAAAAAAGTACCATCGCTCACTGTTAATGACACAGCATATGTTCCTGGCTGAAAATAGGTGACAGTTGGATTCTGAAGCGTTGAGGTTGCCGGGGAACCATTAGGGAAACTCCAATTCCACGAAGTAGTAGTACCTCCCGTCGTTTGGTCTGAAAACTGAACTGGTGTATTTACACAAACTGTGGCTGGATTAGCGCTAAACTGCACACTTAGAGGACTTGATAGATTGTTCCATTTCCACATGCCATTTTGGGTAGAAGAGGTATTAAAACCTCCTGACCAACCAATAGAAGGTGTCAAAAACTCGCAATATAAATGCTGAGCATTGTCAATACCTGTCCATGTAATACCGCCATCTAAACTATAAGATGAACCAGATCCTGTCGTTGCTGCACCCGTTGTAAAAATGACGTTTGTATTTTCAATGGCGCAAACCCCATTACTGTAAACAGGCCCGGTGGTAGTAACAAGTGACCATGTAGCTCCAGCATTAGCGCTCTTATAAACGAGACCATTAACATTCACAATAATTCCAGCATTCAGCGAACTAAAAGAAAAATTACCGCTCATTGTGGTTCCTCCAAAATCTATGAGGGGCGAAGTATAAACGGCCCAAGTAGCGCCTTTATCAGTTGAATGGTATATTCGACCTTTGTTTGTGGTAAACCAAACGCTATTGCCAAAGGTCTCAATTTGGCGGGTGTAACCAAATTCACCAGATAAAGGATTGGGGATATTAGCGCCACTCACTAAGGTCCAATTGGTTCCTCCATTGGTGGTTCGGTAAATTTCGTATTCCCCATTGATTGGGTCTCCCATACAGAATCCATCGTTAGCGTTCCAAAAATGAACAATGTTGGTAAAACTACTCGCGTTGCTAAAAGTTGCCGTGGTTTGCTTGGTCCAAGTGGATCCGCCGTTAATAGTTTTCCAAATACCACCCAATTGACCTGCTGCATTGGGGAAAGCCGCTAACCAAGCCGTAGTTCCAGAAATGGCTTTAATCATGGAAATTCCAAGGCCGGTATTCCCTACATTAATGTTGCCCGGTATCCAAGTATTCCCACCGTCTAAGGTTTTAGTAAATTGCTGAATATTTGCTGCTGTTCCACTGCCATCGTAAGCAGTAGACCACACAATGTTTTGATCTACAATAGAGATGTAATTGATGCCTCTCGAGGCCTGAGAAAACCCTGAATTCTGAATGATCCAGTTACCATAAGGAGGCGTGTTAACCGTAATGTATCCAACCTTGGTTTCCGTATCGTTGGCCGTAACATTAGAAACCGCTAAAGACACAGTATACGTTCCAGCAGCTGCATAGGTAACATAAGGCGGATTTTGACCAGAGAATGAAGAAGGAGTTCCGCCTGGAAACGACCACTGGTAAGAACTAATGGCATTGCCTCCATTGGAACAATTTTCATAATACTTAACTGAATCGCCTTCAAATAAAGTTGTTGGAATTCCAAAAAAGTTAGAAACCGGAGCTCCAGAAATTAAGCCTTGTGATGCGCATTGCATTGCCGCAAAAGCATTGATGCGTGGACCTACATTCTGATTGATGTTCACACCGGAACTTATCAAACAAGTCAAGATTTGCTGAGGAGATAAAGAAGGATTAACGCTTAACATTAGTCCAACCAAACCAGCAGCGAAAGGTGTGGCCATGGAAGTACCTCCCATTTTGGCATAACTATTTCCACCCGTAGAATATACCGTACTAAGCAGACCGCCGTTAGAATATCCACCTGGTGAAGCGATGTCTACATAAGGATTTGCTCCATTGTAATTTGAAAATGAAGACCGTAGATCAGTCGCATCAACAGACCCAACGCAAATAACGTTAGTATAAGCGCCAGGATACGTTAAGGTAGATACGTTGCTATTTCCTGCTGCTGCTAAAAAGACAACTTGAGGATAGGCATTAATTAAATTTTGAAAACTTTGAGAGAAACCTGTCCCACCAAAAGACATTGAAACCACATGAGCGCCATTTTGGCAAGCCCACTGAACTCCAGCATAACCATACCAGACAGAACCAGAAGACGTAGAAGTGTTGGGTGTACATTTAACACCGATTAATTCAACATTTCCACCTAAGCCGGCAATACCAACACCATTGTTAATATCAGCCGTAGCCAAACCAGCGCAATGGGTTCCATGAGACCAGCCATTATCTTGAGAATATGTTTGTGGTGGGGTAGCATTTTGATCATTATCTGCTACATCATATTGCTTAAATGTTGTCAGATCCGAATGGCCACAATACACCGCATTATCTACAATGGCTACTTTCACTTGATTTCGACCTTGGTGGATATTCCAAGCATTTTCAGAACCCACCAAAGTATGGTACCATTTATCGTTGCCTGTGTGACTTGGGTCATTAGGAACAAAATCGGTAAAGTAAATTGGTTCTTTTTCAGCAAAAACAATAGAAGAAATGCTTTGCAATCTTTTGATAAGTTCGTCAACTTTTGAGAAATCAGTGAATTGAATTCTATACATATTCATTAAGGAAGGCTTGAACGTAAAATAACTTGGCCTTTCAAATTTAGTAATCGATACATCCTCAAATAAACTAGCAAGTTCAGGATATTGACTTAATTCCTCCACTAAAGAAAAATCGTTTGGATCTACTTGATATTTTTGCAGTTTATTCGGATAAATATCCCCTTTTAGCTGAAACATGATTGTACCATCTAAAAAGTTGGATTGATAGATCTGAGCTTTTACAGTAAAAGAAAAAAGTATTATAGCGAAGAGTATAATTTTATTCATTGTTTAATAATTTTATTGTTTTGGTTTAAAAGTAGAAATAAAATTTTGAATATTTTTCTGTAATATCAATTAAAACGACATCAAACTATTTTTTCCGAAGCAATAACTATTAGTTTGGCAGTAAATAAGAATGATTTGGTTGTTTTACCCTCCCTTTTTTTTCGTTTTCACATAACCCTCTTTCAGCAACAGATCAGCAATTTTTTCCTTGAAATTTCCTTGAATAAGGATTTGACCATCTTTTACTGTTCCCCCTACGCCGCATTTCGACTTAAGCATTTTACCCAAATCCTTTAGATCATCTTCAGTTCCAACAAATCCTTCTATAAGCGTCACCTCCTTTCCTCCTCGTTGTTTCCGATCAATCGATACATATAAGGCTTGATCATTCGAAGGGAGTGTTGCCTGTTCATCAGCTTCAATCGACTGGTAAATAAAATTTGGATTAGTTGAGTAAACAACGTTAGTGATATTTTTATTTTTTTTTGACATGGCTATAGTTATTAAGTTTAAAGATCGACTGGATCTTGACCCGAAACTTTACTTTTATTCCCCATTTCTAATTTACCAAATTTGTATGAAAGCGTAATATAAACGCGTCTTGTTAACCATTTAAATTCACTAACTTGATAAATATTCTGCTGATTTACTTCCATAAAAAATCCTTGACGGTTGAATATATCCGATACCCTCGTCCCTACTGTCCATTTACCATCATTGAATTTTTTATCAAATGATATTTCAACAGACCCTTTTCGCTGAGCAGTGCCTTGAACAGTAATTCTTGGGGCAATATAATTGACATTCAATTGCAAAGTAGCTGTCTTTTTCCAAAAATCGACTGATCCCATATACTTAACATTCCAATTAACGCCACTACGGTTCCAATTTGGATCTGATGTTTCGTATTGAATATAATTCACATTGGTTGAAAGGGTATTTCGCCACCAACTAGTTGGGCGATAGGACGCGATTAATTCCGTTCCATAACTATGAGATTGACCAATATTTGCGAAGGTAACTGCGGAGGAATTGTCGGCATAAAAAACCTTTATTCGCGAAATAGATCCGATTGTATGTCGATAAAAAACGGCAGCTGAGAAATTTAACTTATCTTTTTCAGTGGTATACGCTAAGTCATACGAATTCACAAACTCCGGCTGTAAATAGGGATTTCCACGTCTTAAATTAAAGGGATCTGAATAAGCAGTAAATGGATTCAAATCACCTGAAGATGCTCGTGTTATTCTACGACTATAACTTAGACCAATTTCTGATTTTTTGTTTAACGAATATTTAATGTGAGCGGATGGAAAAAAGTTAAAATAATCATTGGTGATTTTTATCGAATCGGAGATCAGATTTGGAATTTGATAGGCTTTTTCGACACGCACACCGCCCTGATACTTAAACCTATTAATTTGGTGACCAAAAATCCCGTACGCACTGTATATCTGCTCATTATACTGATATAAAAAATTGGCCAAAGTATCTTCAAAATAGCTCAACGAAGATTGATCATAGGTTTCAGAGTAAGTGTCTACCCCTTGATCGCGGATGATAGCTTTAAGACCAAACTCAGAGCGCATTAATTTTTCTGGCCAGAGATAAGTAAGGTCGGTTTGAATGGAACTT
>JBILCD010000247.1:0-3269 GCA_044353285.1 Crocinitomicaceae bacterium
AATCATTAACAATTGCTTTAGAATTCACTAATTCTTGGATTGAGCCACTCACCGTAATTCCAGCGAAAATATCGTTGTTTGAAGGGGAGCTTTCTTGCCAAATCAAGACAATTGTATCATTTTTTCCAGAGATCCTTGGGTAATTTTGTGCTCCGTTGATATTTCCAGGGGGCGTCATCATGGTTTGGGATTGTAAGACAAGTGATGGGCTTGTTACTGTTTCACTCAAATAAGCTCGGTACTTTCCCGATGCCGCGCTGGCAGAAGCAGTAAGTAGATTTCCATTATTAAAAATACCATGCGGACCAGTGGAAGGGCAGGAATTTAATGCCCAATTTAAGTCGTTTACATTGACATAAGAAGCATAATTAGCCCCGTCATCATCGGAATAAACGGCATAAATATCTCGAATATTAGCATCGTTATTTCTGTATAATAAGGCATGTTGATTTCCATTGATAACATATTCCGCGGGACAGCAATCGCATGCTTCTTGAGGGATAGGAAGTGTTATTTCCATTTCATTCTGATAGCTAAGTCCTTTATTAATTGAATGCACCACATTGTATCGTGGATTCGTCCAATTAGCATCATGAGCCATATAAACCACCGATGGATTGCTATTTTCGTCAATATCTAGTGAGGGCAACCAAGCGTGACCAAGTGGGTGATTATCTACTCGAATCGTATCTGAAAAAGTGAGCCCACCATCTAGGGATCGAAGCGAATAAACTTTTCCAAAATTCATAGGTTGAGCCTTGAAAACAACAATCACAGTATCGCCATTTGAGGCTACATCTGGCCCTGTCCAAGTAGTCAAGTACGAAGCCATGTTATTTGGCAGTAGTGGTAAAGGGGTGTTAAACATAGAACCAACGAGCCTTGTAGAATATAATAATCCTGAAGAAGCTTTCCCAAAAACAACCAATGGAATATCTTGAGCTGTTAAACAAATTCGAGGCCTTGTATTTCCAAATTGGTTGGTTTGGGTTACAAAAATTTCCTCCTCCCAAGTGATAACAGGCTGACTCCATGAAACCAACGAGAGAAATGTGAGTAGAAATGCGATTATAAATTTAATTTGATTATAAATAATATGGTTAAATGCAGTAATTTACAAATTAACAAAAATTAATCACCACAACTTGAACTACATGAACTATCGCTATCCGAACCATTGTCAAAGAAATCAAAAAAGCTATTATTATCTGAGCCTGAGTCACCACTGTCAGATTGCATTTGTTGTCTTTCATCTGGAGATAGTAATAACAAAAGATGGATTGCAGAATCATTATTAGCTGTTTCCGGTAGCACATTTAGTTTCTCCTTTTTTTCTTTGAATTTAGTTTTTCCCCATATCTCCTCTGGTGGTTCGAATCCAAATTCATTTTTATACAGATTAATTGTTTGAAAATATTGTGATTTGTATTTATCGACTTGGTTATTCATATTTCCTAAATCAGGATTGTGATCAAAATCCATTTGAATAATTTCTTCACAAAATTTCCGATAACCAGAACTAAATAAAATATGTTCATGCCATACTTGATCTATTATTTTTGAAGGTGTCACACTAAAATCACTAATCACCCCCAGATAAACAAATTTTTTATATTCCCAAATTGCTTTCAATGTGAATGCTTTATCCCAGTTTAGTTTCCGAGACAATTTCTCAATAAATGCTTTAGTAAAAGGATTTTGACCTCCAAATTTTGCAGCGATTTCATCCCAAAAGCTAGTGGGAACCAAATGTTCGAAGTGGTAATTCGCGATTCTTAACCAAAGTTCTCTCTTATTCATGATTTTGCATTATTTAGGTAAATTTATTTTATTGTCATCTATTTCTAACAATGAAGCAAATTTTTCGGCGGCAATAAAAGACATGCTTTTTGTAATGTGAATATCAAATTTGTCTTTAATTACAATAGCCATAGATTCATCAAAAATTCTTAAAACTAGCTTTATTTCAGGTTGAAAACATTTTGCGTTTAATCCAATTTCAAGATTCACATAATCATCATTAATTACAGAAATAAGAGCTTTGCAATTTTCTGTTCCAACATCTTGTAGGACATGAGACTGTCGAGCATTACCAATGTATACATCAATGTTAAGATTCCGAAAGTATTCAATACTTTCGGAATCTTGGTTGGATTCGATAATAACAACACGCTCTCCATTCTTATGTAGTTCATTAGCAATAAAATAACCAAGCCGACCCAAACCACAAAGTATTATATGATTCTTGTATTTATATTTTTTTCTTCCAAATGATCGTTGAAGCCTACGCTTAACTATTCCATCGATAAACAATGAAAAAATAAGCCAAATAAAAATAGTAGAGCAAATAATGAGAACAATCCCTACAATCTTACTTATTTCGCTAGAATCATGAAGACTTATATCACCATAACCAACAGTAGAAATTGTAACTATCACAAAATAAAGAGAATCAAGCCAAGATAATGGTTCATTAAATTTAAAAAAGACTACGGCGCTAAAAGCTATCAACATGAATGTTGTAATCAAGACTTTTAAAAAAGAACTTTTTGAATTTTTGTTCTGTTTTATCGGAATTCGCTTTGATTTTAACTTTTGATTAGTTCGATTTTCTAAAGCTTTAACAAAAACGGGAGCTGCTAACTTAGCGGGATTTATAATTATTAAATTGGGATTAGCATTTTCTAGATGCGGTCTAATATTTTCATTAAAAAGTGAGGTCGAAATAGGAATGTTCGAATATAATGCAGTAAGAACAATTACAATTTCAAGATTGTCCGCGTCTTTTTCATAAAGCACATAAGTCATCGCAAATGAATTCATATCCACATCATGAAATAATTTTTTAGTTTCTTCTATGGTTGAATTATCATTACTTGGAAGATCACAAAATATATTAGGAAAATGAGTCAATTTGAAACCATTACTAATAAGCAATAATTTTGTCCGGTTAGCCAGGTGTCCAGATCCAAGAATTAACACATTTCTATTCTTCATCTTATAAAAAAGATCTATAAATCGCTTTAAATTAGCTATTTTTTATTTAAGGTGTCAAAAGTTATTAGTGTACCTATGAAAATAGAGAGTCAAGTACTCTTTATTATTATGTTGTTCCAAAACATTAGTGGTTCCAATAAAACAGAAAAAATAGTACAAAAAAAAGGCCCTTTTTGGAGGGCCTATATATTTTTTGAATAAAGATTAATCTTCGATTTGGATCGGTGATAAAATTCGTCCACAATGTTCGCAAACTAATATTTTCTTCTTAG
>JBILCD010000248.1:0-3243 GCA_044353285.1 Crocinitomicaceae bacterium
CGGATCTAACTGGAGATGGCTTGAAAGACATGTTTATCTGTAATTTTTTTGCTTATAAACCTACCTTAGCAAAGGAAAGTAGAATTGCTTATTATAAAAATACAGGGACGCTTTCTCAGCCATTGTTTACATTTATTGATGATGATTTTTTGAATTTATCTCAATCTACTTATGGCTTAAGAATGGTTGCAACCTTTGGCGATGTGGATGGCGATTCTAAACCGGATTTATTCATAGGATTGGAGAATGGTTCGATCATTTTTCGTAAGAACATAAGTACTGGTTCAACTCCATTATTTGCTTCCGCTACTGCCTCTTATCAAGATAATAACGGAACGCCTATTAATGCAGGTCAATTTGCTTCGCCTCAACTTTTTGATCTAAATAAAGATGGGAAATTAGATTTGCTAATTGGACAGAAAACAGGTGAAATAATGTATTACAGAAATATTGGAACAAGTACGGTTCCGTCTTTCCAGTTGGAAACGAATTTCTTAGGTAATGTTGATGTATCGACAACAACACCCGATGGATTTCCATATCCCCATTTTTTTCTACACAACGACACAACGTATTTATTGGTGGGTGCTTACGACGGACAAATACGCTTTTACGATAGTATTGATGGTTCTCTAAATGGTAGTTTCCATCTTCGAACGGATCATTTTTTAGGGCTAGACCTAGGAGCTTACAGTGCTTGTTCGATTGTTGATATTGATAGTGATGGCAAGTTGGACATGTTTGTTGGGCAAGATTTAGGAGGCGTTTTTCATTTGGAACACGATGCTTCTAGTTCACTTGGAACAACAGCTATTGAAAAAGGGATTGAATTTTCGATACATCCTAATCCGTCGGGGGGAGTATTTTACATTGAAAGTCAAAAAACAGGGTTCTCACTTTACCTTATGGATCAATTTGGCCGAAAATGCCATACTATTTTTATTGATTCCAATACCACAATTGTTGATCTATCTTTCCTTTCAAATGGTCAGTATTTCCTTCAAGCAGAAGATTATTCGGGTGTGGTGCGCATGATTAAACGTTAAGCTTAGTGAACCACGAAATCAAACATTTTTTCGCCGTTTATATTTCCTGAAAGATGATCGCCTATCTCAACAGGTCCAACGCCAGCTGGTGTCCCAGTAAAAATTAAATCACCTGTTTTCAAGGTGACGTACCTAGAAACGTAGGCAATTATTTGGTCGATACTAAATAGCATTTCCCCAGAATTACTTTTTTGTCTGAGTTCATTATTTTGGTAGAATTCGAAATGCACAGGAAAAGTCAATTGTGCAACATCAATCCATTTTTCAGAAATAGGCGCACTATTGTCAAATGCTTTCGCCTTCTCCCAAGGGAGTCCCATTTCTTTGCATTGCGCTTGAAGATCACGTGCTGTGAAATCTATCCCTAAACTTATTTGATTATAGTAATTTTTGGCAAATTCTGCTTCGATACATTTTCCCGCTTTACTAATTTTCACAACGAGTTCACATTCGTAGTGTAGATCTTTGGTAATTGAAGGATAATAAAACTTATTTTCTTTTAGAAGGGCGGTATCGGGTTTCATGAAAAATACCGGTTCACTTGGGATTGCAGCACCCATTTCTTTTGCATGATCGCTGTAATTCCTTCCAATACAAATGATTTTCATTTGGAATTAAATTTATTTGTTAAGGAATTTAATTTATCCGAGAGATCTTGTTCTTTTTTTTGTTCTTTTTCTAATTTAATCTTTTCCATTTCTTTGCGAAGGCAAAGCTTAGTATGATTCGTAAAATCAGCTTCAAGCATCCATCCATAATAGCCAGGTTCGCTTTGATTTACTTGCTGAATGGTTTTTCCTTTATGTTTCCCAAAATTATAAATGGTTTCTCCGTTTTCGTTTTTCGCTAAACGACCTGCATAATCTACCATCTCAAAATTACTATGGCGCGAAAAATCAGATAAAAAAGTGACATCACCTTCGAGATTATCGTAGCGTTCTATTTGTGCTTTTAAGACTTCCCAGGTAACTCGGGTGTCAAAAAGTGCATCATGTGCATTTTCCATAGGCTTACCCGTATAAAACAAGCAAGCAGCAGAAAGGGTCCTTTGTTCCATTTTATGAAAAATATTTTGCACATCCACAAATGCTTTATTGGAAAAGTCTGCATCAACACCTACCCGAATGAGTTCTTCTACTAAGACAGGAATATCGAATTTATTGGAATTAAATCCGGCCAAATCAGCGTCGCCAATAAAAGCCATAATCGCAGGCGCTAATTCCTTAAGAGTAGGTGCTTTTTTAGCCATTTCATTTGTTATGCCGTGTATTTCGCAGATTTCTTGTGGTATTTCCATTTCTGGGTTTACAATTTGATTGTATTCCAATTCACTCCCATCGGGATGAATTTTTATGATAGCGATTTGAACGATTCTATCTTTTGTAATTTGTACCCCAGTTGTTTCAAGGTCAAAAACACATAGTGGTTTTTTGAGTGTTAATTTCATAGGTTTTTATTGAAAAAAAAAGTCCCCAAACTATCGGGGACTTTTTAGTAGCGCGTTAAATTTTATTTTAATATGATAAATTCAGTTCTTCTATTTTGAATGTGTAATTTATCGGAACAAGGCTTACCATTAGTACAATCGTTTAATAATTTTTCTTCTCCATAGCCTTTAGCCTCCATTCTATCTGGATTTACTATTTTCGATTTAATATAGGCTACGGCAGTTTTCGCTCTCATTTCGGAAAGCCATTGATTATAACTAGCTTTGCCCCTGCTATCCGTATGTGATCCGATTTCAATTCTAAGGCTAGGATTATCATTCATAATTTTAATAAGTGGCACAAGTTTGTTCTTAGAATAATCCGTTAAATAATATTTATCATACTCATAATTAACAAAGAAAGGTCCTAAGAAGCCTTTTTCTGTTGCTTCTAAAAGAAAATCAATCGTTATTACTGAATCAAAGGATAATTCACGGTTTATGTCAATTGATTGGCTTAAATAACCAGCTGCAGACGCGTTTATTTGTCCACTAATTTTTGACTCGAAGGCGTAATTTTTTAGGATGTCGGAGGAATAGCTGCCATTTGAATTACAAACTTGGTTATCTGTAGCGCCATCAATTTTCAATTCCACATTAACATTTGCAATCACATTGCCTGTCTCTTTGTCTTTGGCAACGCCTTTTAAATAATAGTTAGGAAAAGGAATAATTTTTTGATTGTTATCGTCGATAAGTACTCGTTTAGTG
>JBILCD010000249.1:0-3222 GCA_044353285.1 Crocinitomicaceae bacterium
TGAATGCACAAGTTGGCCTTACTAATCCTGGTAACATTGGCGCTGACGTTTGTCACTTAAACTTACACAAAACCTTCGCTATACCGCATGGTGGTGGAGGTCCTGGAATGGGCCCAATTGGAGTAGCGGCTCACCTTGCTCCTTTTCTACCCGGGAACCCACTTGTAAAAATGGGAGGCGAGAACCCCATAAAAGCGATTTCAGCAGCTCCTTTCGGAAGCGCACTTATTCTATTGATTTCTTACGGCTACATCAAAATGTTAGGGGCAAAAGGATTAAGAGAATCGACAGAGATTGCAATTTTAAATGCCAATTACATTGCGGCGAAACTCAAAGGACATTACGAAATATTGTATACAGGAAAAAATGGCCAAGTTGCCCACGAGATGATTTTAGATTGCCGCGACTTTAAGCAAACTGCCGAAGTGGAGGTCGCTGATATCGCTAAGCGATTAATAGATTTCAACTTTCATGCGCCAACCGTTTCTTTTCCAGTGGCAGGTACTTTAATGATTGAACCTACGGAGTCAGAAGACAAAGATGAACTAGATCGCTTTATCGATGCGATGATAAAAATTAGAGCAGAGATAAAAGACATCGAAAACGGTTATGCTGATAAATCGAATAACCTATTAAAAAATGCACCACACACAGCAGACTGTATTATCAATAAAAATTGGGAATACCCTTACACGCCGCAGGAAGCAGCATATCCTCTACCCTATCTGAAAGAGTGGAAATATTGGGCACCCGTGCGACGAGTTGACAATGCTTTTGGTGACCGAAATTTAATCTGCTCTTGTCCAAGCGTAGAAAGTTATAGCACCGTGAAAATATGAACTTAGATATCCTTGCATTTGCTGCCCACCCTGATGACGTTGAAATCTCTTGTGGGGGAACTTTGCTCAGGTATGTACAAGAAGGAAAAAAAGTAGGGATAATTGATCTAACACGTGGGGAACTTGGAACACGTGGTTCTGCAGAAACGCGAGAAATTGAAGCTAAAAATGCTGCTGATTTTCTACAGTTATCCATGCGAAAAAACCTTTCGTTTAAAGATGGTTTTTTTACAAGTGATGAAAGCAATACCATGAAAATAATTGCTGAAATTCGTCGCTACAAACCTGAAATTATATTGGCCAACTCCTTGGTTGACCGGCATCCAGACCATGCAAAAGCGGCAAAGTTGGTTGCTGACGCATGCTTTCTATCGGGATTAAGTAAAATTGAAACGCATTGGGAAAATGAGGTGCAAGAAGCATATCGCCCTCGTTTAGTATTGCATTATATTCAAGATTATTATATTGAGCCAGATTTTGTGCTTGATGTGAGCGAATTTATTGAGCAAAAAATAAATCTTATAAAATGCTTCCATTCACAATTCTACGATCCGCAATCAAACGAAGCAACTACTCCAATATCTGGTGAGGAATTCTTTGATTTCCTAAAAGGTAGAATGATGAGTTATGGTAGACCAATTGGAGCAAAGTATGCGGAAGGATTTTCAGTTAAGCGACTTGTTGGTGTAAGCGATATTTTCGAGTTGCGTTAATTAATACAGCAACAACGCCAAGCTAACCCCAACAATGATACTGATTAATTTCAGAAAATTAAATTTATGATTCTCCGATGTTTCGAAGATAATAGTGGTTGAGATGTGCAGGAACATACCGATCACAACTCCTAAAATCATATGATAATTCACACCCAAATCTCCAGGGGTAATAAATAATCCTATCATTAAGCCTATCGGGGTCATAATGGCAAACAATAATAAGATAGCCCAAGCTTTCAAATTAGAAATACTCGTGCTTAGCAACAAGGTCATTAGTGCGATGGCAACAGGAATTTGATGAAAGACAATCCCCCAAAATAATGATTCATAATTTACATGTCCGTGTATAGAATCTAATCCTGCAAAATGATTCCCCAAGGGAATTCCCTCAATAATTGAGTGGATGGATAAGGAAAAGAACAGGGTCCAAGGTAGCGCCTGCCCTTTGTGAACATGTACGTGACCATGCTCAATCCCTCCAGAGAAATACTCAAGAATTAATTGAATTAGAAAACCAGATAAAATCCAGATTCCGATTGTGGCCTTCCCAGATTCATATAATTCTGGTAAAAGATGTTCAAACAGAATAGCGAGTAGAAATCCACCGCTGAAAGCAAGTGCAAATTTAATTACAGTGCTTTTATTTGTAAATTTAAGCAAGCTCACTAGGGCTCCACCAAGTAGAGCAGAAAGTACTAATCCAAAAAATACGAAATAAAAACTAATCATTTTCGACGGGCCAATAGTATTAAACGATCTGAATTTTTAGGGTCAAATGCTTCAAGTTGGAAGTTGCCAAAGGTAGACAATATTTCAAAATCTTTCGCTAGAAAACGGAGAAAGTCTTCTTGCGTTAAGGCCTGAACCCGTTCGGTATAATGATGTGAAATTCCTTTGTCTTCAAAGCGAATATCTTTATAAATATGTTGTCCATCATAACGACGCGTAATAGAAAACAAAATCCCATCAATCATTTTTTCCTCAGAGGGCACTAAGTTCTCAATAACTTTAATCGCATTCATGAAATCAATAATTAGCTCCCCTTTTTCATTGAGCATTGCAGCAATCGATGCGATCATTTTTTCATTGTCCGATTGCGTGTCGAAATATCCAAAGCTGGTAAATAAGTTGGCTACTAGATCAAACTTTTTAGTGGGAATTACTTCCCGCATGTCGTGCACGTCAAAAGCCAAACCCTGACAAGAATTTTCCTTTGCTATTTGAATGCTATTGGTTGATAAATCAACGCCCAACACGTCCATTCCCAATTTATGGAACATCACTGCATGACGCCCTTTTCCGCAAGCTAAATCCAATACCTTAGTTCCTGGTTTTAATGAAAGGCGTGCCACTAATCGCTCGATAAACTCCTTGGCTTCAAGGTCATTTCTATGCTGATAGAGTGTGTGATAATAGGAAGTATCAAACCATTCCGCGAACCATTCTGCCTTTTTCATGGGCACAAAGTTACACCTTTGGTAAAAGTAATCCGCGAAACTCCGTAAATTCGTGCACGACTATGAAGAAAATTGGCATTACAGGAGGAATTGGTTCGGGAAAGTCTTACGTTTCGCGCATTATCAAATCGATGGGTTTTCCGGTTTATCATTCAGACGAAAACGCCAAATCATTAATGGAAAGTAATCAAGAAATCAAGGAAGGATTAC
>JBILCD010000250.1:0-3209 GCA_044353285.1 Crocinitomicaceae bacterium
AATCGGCTCAATTCCATCAATGCTAATATTAAAATTTTTCAAGACTTGATTATTGGTGATTTCATCATATTGTTCAGAAATTACCGAAGGGATATCAGCACTGATTGTAAATCGATTCAAGCCTATTCCAATCAGTGGATAAAAAGGAACTTTTACTTGGATTGTTTTTTCATAATCCAAACCATTAACAATAAATACATAGTTAGAATCGGCGGTTGATCCCGGAAAATCGCGGAGAACTTGAAGCGTAAAATCCCCAGGAATCGATTGTCCTAAATTTCTAAGCGTAACAGCAATCTCTATTGAATCGGTAGCAAGCGTAATGTTGTTTGGTCCAAACACAATGCGGGAATCTGTCAGTTCAATTTCCGGTTTATTATGAGGATTCAAACGAAGCATTGGATCGCCGTGAAGTGTCATTTGAGAAAAGGTAGATTCGGAAATCAAATCAGCATTCGGTGTCATTACCGTATCAATTAAATTTTTAATGTGAGAACCGATAGTTCCTCCATAATTATCATGACTGAACTGCTTATAAAAATTATTGGAGAAGTCATTAAGAGCAGAGGTGAAACCTAAATCAATTGTTCCGAGATAGGCAATGACACCAGCATTTGGCGCTAAGACAAATTGCTCAGATTTTGTTGCTGCACTTTGGAAAATATTTCCGTTGTAACAAGAATTTGCAATCAGCAAGGGATATCGACCTTGATTATCCCAATTTTCTGGCTCATCGAGATTAACGTCAAAACCACTGACAGAAGAAGAAGCATGCCCAAAGAAATTCATAACAGTTACGCCCTCTTGAATTCTATCTTGTATTGCTTGAACTTGAGATGGTGTAAGAGGATTTCCAGATTGCTTCGCAACCAAGGTGGTATTGGCAGCAAAAAAATCATCTTCAGCAATCACCGCCATCTGATTCAAATAAGTTTGAAAAAGATACTGTTCATTCGCGTTGTTCCCACCTGAAAAATGCAAAATTTGCTTTTGCCAATCCTTTGATTGTGACGAATAAATCGAACCAGGATCTTGCTGCAATTCAAAGGCCTTAACTTTGGTGAGATAGGTTTGTAATTCTGCATTATTATTCACAGAAATCCGCCCTGTTGGTATTAATGGTGCCCATTTATCCATTCCTAATAAATTAGAAGTTATGCAAACATCAGATGACGGATGACCAAACGATGGAACGAGCGACAAAGCATAATTAGCGACAGAAGTTCGAGAACCTGGTCCCGAAGAAAGTGCAGAGGTAACATTGGCTTCACGAATACCTTTCCCCAATAAGTATAGGCCAATTGGCTTTTGAGTAGATAAAGTATAGATATAATGCGCATATCGTCGAATGCCATTTATGTGCTTTGGAATACCGCCACCAAATTGCTGGTAGAGCTCATCGACTTTTGATAAAATAACATTGTAATCACCACCTAATAAAGAACTTCGATACGTGGCATACTCTACCACTGAATTTTCAAGTTTTGGATGATAAACAAACAGTAATGCCTTTTCTAAATTTGGAATGGTAGAAAAATCAGTAAAAAAACCCGTTCCATTAACCAATTTAAACGAAACGATATTGACTATAGTACTTGCATCTTGCAAGATTACTTTTTGCGAATTTCCTGAGGTGCTATTAGGGATGAGGACCTGAAAATTTCCAGCTGAAACAGCTATCACAGGAACTTTACGAGGAACATCACCAAGAACGAAGCAATACGGATTAGGTAAAGAAAGCAAGCTCATATTTAGTCTTATTTTGGCTTGATTTGAATTATTCTCAACCAAAAAAGAAGTTTTATTAGCATTAAGGAAAGAAGGAGATCTAGGGTAAAGGAATGACCAATAATTTAAAGATTGAAAATCAGACAGCGCACTTTGATCGCCAAGTATTGATACTTTATAGTTTGTACCGCCAGAAGCTGGCAAGATAGATACAGGAAATGATTTATTGATATGAATTCCCTGATAGCCAGTAAAGATAGTATCGTGTAAAACGTAATTAGTTGCGCCGATGGTATGCACCGAATGATGATTTCCATTTCCTCCAAAAGACGCATTCGAGGCCCCAACGGTAACAGCACGGTAATTAACCAGAGGAGCATCAAGCCCTTGGTATACATTTTCCAATAATGTTGACGAAAAATTCCAAGTATATCCATTAACTCCATTTTGAATAGAGCTCCCCCACCCCTCGCCAGAAACATAAAAGGAACTAGCAGCCTCGGATGATTTTTCACCGGCGATATAGGCTTGAGAAAACGCCTGCCACTTTTCAGAAAACACATAATTAGAGGGTGAATATGCGTTAAAATCCACATCGTTTTCAAGCACAAAGCGCTTGTTGTTCTCACTCGTATTCCAAGTTAAAAAGTACTGAATGGTATCATTGTAGAGACTAAACTTCGGATTACCCATTCTATTTGGGTCATCATAGAGAGTAGAATCAAGCCAACCATCATTTTTTTCGGCATAAAAAAAGATAACATCTCCAACATCTAGCTGATTATCGCCACCATCTTGAATATACAAGGGGATTTCTTTTTGCCGACCAAAAATCTGAATGTTTCCAGCCGTAAACGAATTAATTGGAATACCCGCAGCACTTAATGAAGCAGCATCAATTTTAAAGAGACCAGTTTGGGTTAAGGAAAATGAATAGTGTTGTTGAGAATAATTAATCCACTCATTTCCGAAGGTTTGCGCATTCGATGACAAATAAATTAGAAAACAAGTTAATAAAAGATAAAACTTTTTCATTTCATTGCATTCTTGGGTTTTGCTAATTTAAACTTAATTGAAAAAATATGCGTGTAAAAATTAGCATCCGCGTCGCCCAATCGAGTAAAAGCATAATCTAAATGAAAACCTTTAATACCAATCCCTAGCCCAATATTAGGTTGTACTCCCCAATAGGTGGAATTATCCATCCTACTAAATGATTGAATTGAAGAAATTCCTCCCCTCAACTTAACAATATCACGAAAACCAAACTGAATGCCCATATGAGGATCAATTGAAAAAGGAGCGCCACTAATTAAGGTATTTCTTTTTCCATCGGTGGTAATGTCTAAATCAATCTCCGCGGCTAAGTTGAGGCCTTTTTTACCCAAATCAAATTGGCATGCAGAAGCCATAATTATTCTAGGAAGTGTTAATTCTAGGCCATTACTAGGAATTTCGTTTCCGGTGGCCAAGAAAACCTG
>JBILCD010000300.1:0-9655 GCA_044353285.1 Crocinitomicaceae bacterium
GTAATTGTGTCTAAGGAATTTGATGAGCATCCAACACCAGTTTGTAGAACAGAGACCGTATAATCTTCAATACCTATAGGAATATTTGGCGGACAAAATGTAGGATTTGAACCACCTTGATTCCAGGCGAGTGTAGATGAACCAATTCCGCCAGTAATTACAGCATTTATGCATTGTGGTGTTCCACCGATACATATGGTCTCATCTTGGCCTATAATCTGAACTACGGGGTCCGAAACAACTCTTATTTCACTAGGTAAAGATGTTAAGAAGCCACATCCATTAGGAGCGTAAGAAATGACACAATAATAGTAAAAATATCCAGTGGTATTGAACGGTTGCGGTTGATACGAAGGTCCAAATGGCGGAGGAGAAGGCAGTAGCGTTCCTCCAACATTAGAATTTATTTGATTCTGATACCACTGATACGTAGGATTACCTGCACCATTTACAACTTGAACTGTTAATGGTAATGTCCCACCAACACAAATGGTGGTATCCGTATATGGTTGCAAGGAAATAACTGGATCTGGATTTACATTTATGGTGATATTAGCAATAGTTCCGTTGCAGCCACCTAGAAATGCAGTTGCTGTATAGTTGGTGGTATCGTTAGGGCAAACTTGAATACTATGAGGAGAGAAATAAGTTACTTGGCCAGTACTCCATTGAACAGAATCAACAGCTACAGCACCTACAAAATTTGCAGTAATATTCGTACAACCACCTTCACAAATTGTATTTTCTATAGCGGTAATAGTTGAAATATTTGGAGGAGCTTGAACCGTTACAGTTACTGGATAGGCTTGACTTTGACAACTACCTAAATTAGCTGGAAGGGTGTACGTAACTATAAAGGTTGTTGTATTATTAAGTGGAAGAGTTGTCATTATTGCTGTTGTGGCTAAAGGATTTGAAAGCTGGGCGCTCGGTGTCCAATTATAGACACCTGTTGGAGGAGATAAAGTTGGTAATCCATTGGCTTGAAGGGTGGTTGTAGAACCAAAACAAATAGTGTCGAATTGAGCAAAAGCTGTAACAATCGGGATTGGACTTACATTAACAGTAACCGTAAAGGGATTTCCTGGGCATGTTAATGAGGAAGAAACAGGATAAGAAGGAGTAATAGTATAGGTTAAAGTGCCAAATTGTGGTGGAACAGGTGGTTGAATAGTTAACACTTGGCTTATTCCATTTACGTTGGATTGAGCACTACCTCCAGTTACTAATCCAATTGGATTAGAAGTTGGATTTCCCCAAGAATATAGAGTACCATTAGGAACTATTTGAGATGGTTGATTATTTGAAATGGCTGGGGCAATAATAAATGCATTACCTGAACATACAATTGCTGTCTGTGGTTGAATTAATGGTGTCGGTTGAATTATGATTGTCACAGTAAATGGTGCGCTTTGACAATTTGATACAGTATCAATCGCTAACACATTATAAATAACAGTCTGTACCGTGTTGGTTAGATTGGTTAAGGTTTGCGAAATAATAGAATTTAAACTACCACTGGAGTTACTCCAACCACTTACGGTATTTAAAGGTGGTGGGGTAACCGTCCAAGTGAGAACGGTATTTACATTATAAACCGATGAAGGGGATAAATTCTGAACAGGATCATAGGTGAATGGTGTACCACTACAAATGTCATTAAGTTGAATGCTAGGCAGAGCCGGCGTAGGCATTACAATCACAAATACTGGAAACGGTGCTCCATTACATTGTGGAATGCCAGGCGCGCCATTCGGTGTGATGGTGTATTCAACAGTATCATTGACAAAGAGTATATTTTGTAAAATACCTGTGTTGAAACTCGGACTCGGATTACTATTACTTACTTCCCCTATGATATTAGGATTAGCTAATACATTCCAAGTAAAAGTGGTACCAGGTGGTACGATATCATTTGGTTGTCCTAATGTAACGGTTAAGGAACTGCCACTGCATATACTATAATATGCTGTATCTAAGCTCGGACCTGGGTTTACGGTTACCGTTAAGGTAAATGGATTGCCTGGACAAGGGCCTGATTCGGGAGTAATTGAATACGTAAGACTCTGTGGTATATTCGTTTGATTTGTCAATTGTTGATTACTTAAATCACCAATACCTACACCTTGATTACTTTGTCCACTTATATTCGGATTATCTGCAATTATTGACCATGTGTAAAATGTTGTGGGTGGAATAACATTACCGGGTAATGCACTAATTGTTGGGAAGTTTCCACTGCAAATGGAATCGAGTTGATTACTTATAGATGGCGTAGGAGTTACGGTGATATTCAAATTAAATGTTGATCCAATACAATTTCCTGACGTTGGTATTACAGAGTATGCAAGGGTAGTATTGGTGATTGAAGAGCTTGTTAATGGACCTGAGTTAAAAATGTTTGGATTTTGATTAACGCTTCCCGTCTCATTCAATACTGAATTATTTGCTGCAACTGACCATGAGTAAGTAGTGCCAGAAGGAATGAAATTTCCTGAAGCAATTGGATTTGGAATAGTATCGAATGAACCACCACTACATATAATATCATTTATTGTGTTTATAAATGGTGCTGGATTAATTACCACGCTGAGCTGAAAGGTATTTGAACATCCATTGAAACTATTAATTACATTATAATAAACTGTTTCTATACCCGGGGTTGGTGTAATGATAAGTAAGTCATTGATGGTATTGGTTGCCTGTGCAGTTGTAGATTCCCCTGTAACATTAGGATTTGCAGAAGCAGACCATGAAAAAGTTGATCCTGCCGTATTGGAAGTTAATAAGGTGTTTAAAGCATTTCCAGAGCAAATAGGAAGTGGATTAGCGGTAGTTAATACTGGAATAGGACTTACAGTTACTACAGATGGCATGGTATCACTGCTACACCCGTTAAGTACATACCAAGCACTGTAATTATAGGTTGTAATTTGATTCGAAGGAATGGTTATATGACTAACAATAATGCTGCTATCAAGGAGTCCACTAATTCCAGTACTCCAATAATAAGTCCCCCCGATGAGATTTGGATTCGCTTCGATGGTATCGCTCGCTCCACTGCAAATATTCAAGCTATTTACTAAAATCGTAGGTTTTGGATTTACCGTTACGGTTGACGTGCTCGGTAAACTAGGACAACCATCTAATGTGTAAACAACTGAATAGGTAAAAGTTTGTTGCTGTGTTGGATTGGCTAAGATTGGTGTAACTGTTAACGAAGAGTTGGTGCCGCTCGGGGTCCAAGCATAGGTTCCGTTAGGCCCAGAGGTATTTGTTCCAATGGTTACTGTTTGTCCATTACAAATGGTTTGCGCAGGAGCAGCAGTAACGGTTGGAATAGGGTTTACAACAACCGTCGCGTATGCCGTACTTGTTGGACAACTTCCGATTTGAGTAACAACTTCATACGTTGTTGTAGAAGTAGGATTGACTGTGATTTGTTGCAAATTGAAAGGACTAGTAATGTTACTTCCTGACCAAGCGTAAGAAGCTCCGTTGGGATTCGCCAATAAGGTGGTCGATTGTCCCAAACAAATGGTATCGTTTTGAACTGATGCGGTTGGATTTTGAATGACTGTAACAGTGACGTTATCGTTTGCCGTACATCCATTAGCTGTGTACGTTAGGTTATAGGTTAACGTAGATGTTGGAGAAACCGTTACTTGACTGGTTGTTGCATTATTGGCGTTGGGATCCCAAAGAAAAGTTCCACCTGTTGGTGAAGGATTAGCACTTAACTGAACAGAGGAACCACCACAAATGGTCGTGTCAGGAATATTAAGTACAGGAATTGGGTTGACTGTAACGGTAGCATACGTAGGAGCACTTGGACACCCATTGAGTGAGTACACTAAACTGTAAGTTGTAGTTGATAATGGACTGACACTGATTGAAGCTGTAGTTTGACCTCCCGGGGACCAAAGGAAAGAACCGCCAAGGGCAGAAGGCGTTGCAGTAAGCGTCGTTTGCTGTCCGGCACAAATAATACCGTTATTCGTAGCTGTAATAGTAACAGTTGGAATAGGATTAACAACTACCGTTGCAACATTTGAATTCGCAGAACAACCATTCAAGGTATATTGAACGGAATAGGTAGATGTGGCGTTGGGGTTTACTAAAATGGAACTAGAAGTTGGTCCGGCAGGAGTCCAAACATAATTTCCTCCAGGTAAGTTAACAGTAGAATGAAGACTGTCTGACGAACCATTACAAATCGGCAAGGAATTAGGTAAACTTACAGTTGGAATAGGATTCACAATAACGGTTGTTGAACTTGGTGAGCTTGGACAACCATCTAATGTGTAAACAACTGAATAGGTAAAAGTTTGTTGCTGTGTTGGATTGGCTAAGATTGGTGTAACTGTTAACGAAGAGTTGGTGCCGCTCGGGGTCCAAGCATAGGTTCCGTTATTTGTAGATGGGCTTGTTCCAATGGTTACTGTTTGTCCGTTACAAATGGTTTGCGAAGGAGCAGCAGTAACGGTTGGAATGGGGTTTACAACAACCGTCGCGTATGCCGTACTTGTTGGACAACTTCCGATTTGAGTAACAACTTCATACGTTGTTGTAGAAGTAGGATTGACTGTGATTTGTTGCAAATTGGTTGGCGTAGTAATGTTACTTCCTAACCAAGAGTAAGAAGCTCCGTTGGGATTTGCCACTAAGGTGGTCGATTGTCCCAAACAAATGGTATCGTTTTGAACTGACGCGGTTGGATTTTGAATGACTGTAACGGTAAAGTTATCGTTTGCAGTACATCCATTAGCCGTATATGAAACCGTATAATTGGTATTAGCTGAAGGATTTACGGTAATTTGACTTTGTTGATTGTTTGGAGCAACTAGTCCACCTCCTGTCCATAAATAGGTTCCGGAAGCTGGCAAGCCATTTCCGGTTAATTGAATCGAACCTCCACCGCAAATAGTAGCGTCAGGTACATTTAAGGATGGGATAGGATTAACGGTAACGGCTGCTGTAGCAGGTTGACTTGGACAACCATTTACCGTATAGGTAACGGTATAGTTAGTAGAAGTGTTTGGGTTAACATTAATTGCAGCTGAAGTGGCTGAAGTAGACCATAAATAAGTGCCTGTGTTTGGAGGCGATCCAACAGCCGTCAAGGTAGCTTGTGTACCATCACAAATGGTACTATTATTTACACTTAATGTCGGAATAGGGTTAACAACAACGTTAGCGGTATTCGAGGTAGCGCTACACCCATTAAGAGAGTAAGTAACGGAATAATTGGTGCTTGAGGTTGGGTTCACTGTTATATTATCCGTTGTTGGTCCTGCAGGATTCCAAACGTAGGTTCCTCCTGGCAGATTGACGGTAGAAGCGATAGATCCCGAACTCCCATTACAAATAGCAATAGAATTAGGTAAACTTACAGTTGGAATAGGATTCACAATAACGCTTGTTGAACTTGGTGAGCTTGGACAACCATCTAATGTGTAAACAACTGAATAGGTAAAAGTTTGTTGCTGTGTTGGATTGGCTAATGTTGGTGTAACTGTTAACGAAGAGTTGGTGCCGCTCGGGGTCCAGGCATAGGTTCCGTTATTTGTAGATGGGCTTGTTCCAATGGTTACTGTTTGTCCGTTACAAATCGTTTGCGAAGGAGCAGCAGTAACGGTTGGAATGGGGTTTACAACAACCGTCGCGGTTGCCGTACTTGTTGGACAACTTCCTATTTGAGTAACAACTGTATACGTTGTTGTAGAAGTAGGATTGACTGTGATTTGTTGCAAATTGGTAGGAGTAGTAATGTTACTTCCTGACCAAGTGTAAGAAGCTCCGTTGGGATTTGCCACTAAGGTGGTCGATTGTCCCAAACAAATGGTATCATTTGGTACGGATGCCGTAGGGTTTTGAATGACTGTAATCGGAAGGACAACCGCACATCCATTGGTATTGGTATAGGTAATGTTGGCACTACCTGCAGAAATGGAATTTACCAATCCCGTATTGGACACCGTAGCAACACCTACAGCATTCGAAGCCCAAGTGGAAGCGGTTGCTGAACCCGTTAATTGACTTGTAGTCCCAATACACAAGGAGGAATTTCCTGTTACGGTTGGAAGTGCATTAACAGTTACTTGCCAAGTGGCAGTACAATTATTTATATCCGTATAAGTGATGGTTGTTTGACCAGGTGCAACACCAGTTAATAAGCCTGCATTGGTAATGGTAGCATTAGGAGTGGTAGAAGAAATCCATGGATTTGACGCAGCGGGGGTGGCTGTACCTGTTAGGGTAATACTTCCGCCAACACATACTGTATTATTACCACTAATCGTTGGATTGGTATTGACTGTGACAGTTGCGGTACTCGAACAACCCAGCGAGTTGGTGTAAGTAACAAGTGAGGTTCCATTTGAAACTGCCGTAACTAATCCGGTTCCGTTTATGGTAGCCACTGCCGTTGTACCTGAAGTCCACGGGGTAACATTAGCAGGGGTAGGAGATCCATTGAGTTGAGAAGTACCATTCGCACATAGTGTTAAATTTCCAGAAATGGTTGGATTACCATTGACAGTAACCGTAACCGTTGCAGTACAGCCAAGATTATTTGTATAAGTGATATTTGCTGTCCCAGCAGAGACACCAATTACTGCGCCATTTGAGCTTACTGTTGCGATGGAAGGACTACCCGAAACCCAAGGATTGGTACTATTGGGGGTTCCGGTACCGGTCAAAGAAAGTGATCCACCAACGCAAATTGGGTTGTTTCCAGTAACCGTTGGCAGGGAATTTACTGTCACCGTCATGGTAGCTGCAGAAGCACATTGACCATTATTCGGGGTGAATGTGTAGATTGTAGTTTGATTATTATTTAAAGCAGGTGACCATGTGCCTTGGATTGAGTTATTCGAACTATTTGGCAGCTGAAGAGATCCCCCCTCACAAATGGAAGGAATTTGATTAAATGTTGGAACCACTGGATTGTTCACATTCACAGCTGTTGTCATAGAACAACCACTACTGTTTATATATGTAATAGTACTATTTCCTAGAGATATTGCACTAACAAGGCCACTTGATGATATGGTAGCAACACCCGTATTATTGGACGCCCAAGGATTTGAAACGGCAGGAATCCCGGACCCGGTTAATTGAGATGAGGTATTAACACACAATACCGTATTACCTGAAATGGAAGGATTTGGATTAACAGTAACATTAAAGGTGGTAACGCACCCTACGTTATTGGTGTAAGTAATAACCACATTGCCTGCTGTAATACCATTAACAAGTCCAGTATTAGTTATTGTTGCAATTGCGGAGTTTGAGGAAGACCAAGGAGTGGTAGTTGCAGGGGTTGGTGTACCGGTAAGTTGAGTACTAGACCCGGCGCAAAGGGCATTATTACCAGTAACAACTGGTAGTGCATTGATGGTTATGGTTGAAGTAACGGTACAGTTATTATTGTTCGTGTAGGTAATGGTAGTAGTCCCTGCAGATACCGAAGTAACAAGTCCCGCATTTGAAATGGTGGCAACTGCGGTATTTGAAGATGCCCACGCATTTGCCGCCGCGGCAGTTCCGCTTCCAGTAAGTTGTAATGTGCTGCTTACACAAAGTGCTGTACCACCTGAAATTGTTGGGTTAGCGAATACAGTAACAGGAACAACAATAGCACATCCATTGGTATTCGTGTAGGTAATGGTTGCGCTACCTGCAGAAATAGCAACTACAAGACCTGCATTTGATACAGTAGCAACGCCTACCGGATTTGAAGTCCAAGTTGAAGCGGTTGCTGAGCCGCTCAATTGGCTTGTCGCTTCAATGCACAAGGAGGAATTCCCTGTTACGGTTGGCAGTGCATTAACAGTAACTTGCAAAGTAGCAGTACAAGAGTTGCTGTTGGTATAGGTGATAGTTGTTAGTCCAGGAGTTACACCTGTGACCACTCCTAGATTGGAAACTGTCGCTACCGATGGTGCAGAAGAGATCCAAGCATTGGATACAGCAGCTGTTCCATTACCAGTAAGAGTTAAGGCACTTCCTACGCAAAGGGTGGTATTTCCGGTAATGGTTGGGTTTGCATTGACGGTGACAGTTGCGGTATTCAAACAACCCTGCGAGTTGGTGTAAGTAATAAGTGAGGTTCCATTTGAAACTGCCGTAACTAATCCAGTTCCGTTTATGGTAGCCACTGCTGTTGTTCCTGAAGTCCATGGGGTAACATTCGCAGGGGTAGGAGATCCATTGAGTTGAGAAGTGCCATTCGCACATAGTGTTAAATTTCCAGAAATAGTTGGATTACCATTGATAGTAACCGTAACCGTTGCAGTACAGCCAAGATTATTTGTGTAAGTGATATTTGCTGTCCCAGCAGAGACACCAATTACTGCGCCATTTGAGCTTACTGTTGCGATGGAAGGACTACCCGAAACCCAAGGATTGGTATTGTTTGGAGTACCGGTTCCGGTCAAAGGAAGTGATCCACCAACGCAAATTGGGTTGTTTCCAGTAACCGTTGGCAGGGAATTTACTGTCACCGTCATGGTAGCTGTAGAAGCACATTGACCATTATTCGGGGTGAATGTGTAGATTGTAGTTTGATTATTATTTAAAGCAGGTGACCATGCGCCTTGGATTGAGTTTATCGAATTATTTGGCAGCTGAAAAGTTCCTCCGGTGCAAATGGAAGCAATCGGATTGAAATTCGGTTCTACTGGATCTGTTACGTTGACTGAAATTGTAACAGAACACCCACCGCTATTGACATAAGTGATAGTAGTTATACCTAAGGATACCGCATTTACAAGCCCGGTGTTTGAAATGGTTGCCACTCCTGTATTACTGGAGGTCCAAGGATTCGCGGTTGCGGGAGTTCCAGATCCAGTTAATTGAGATGAGGTATTAACACACAATACCGTATTACCTGAAATGGAAGGATTTGGATTAACCGTAAGATTAAAGGTGGTAACGCACCCTACATTATTGGTGTAAGTAATAACCACATTGCCTGCTGTAATACCATTAACAAGTCCTGTATTAGTTATTGTTGCAATCGCGGAGTTTGAGGAAGACCAAGGAGTGGTAATTGCAGGAGTTGGTGTACCGTTAAGTTGTGTACTGGAACCGGCACAAAGCACATTATTACCAGTAACAACTGGAAGTGCATAGATGGTTATGGTTGAAGTAACGGAACAGTTATTATTGTTCGTGTAGGTAATGGTAGTAGTACCTGCAATAAGTGCAGTAATTTGTCCAGTATTGGAAATTGTAGCAACAGCAGTATTGGAAGAAACCCATGGATTTACTGCTGCTGCCGTACCACTTCCAGTAAGTTGCAATGTGCTGCTTACACAAAGTGCTGCACCACCTGAAATTGTTGGGTTAGCGAATACAGTAACAGGAACAACAACAGTACATCCGGTCGTATTCGTGTAGGTAATGTTTGTACTGCCTGCAGAAACAGCAACTACAAGACCTGCATTTGATACAGTAGCTATACCTCCAGCACTCGAAGACCACCCAGAACCAGTTGCTGAACCATTCAATTGGCTTGTCGCTTCGATGCACAAGGAGGAATTCCCTGTTACGGTTGGCAATGCATTAACAGTAACTTGGATGGTTGTCGAACATACATTGATATTGGTATAGGTAATGGTTGTAATTCCGGCTGATATACCTGTTACCA
>JBILCD010000251.1:0-3205 GCA_044353285.1 Crocinitomicaceae bacterium
ATACAATTCTAGCTTCACGTCCCATTTATTTACCTAATTGTTCGTAGATAAAATCAAAGGTGGAAAGAATAACAGGTTGCCCATCTACCACAGCAATATTATGTTCAAAATGTGCACTTGGCTTCCCATCTGCCGTAACGATGGTCCATTCATCTTCTAATGTGATTACTTTTTCTGTACCCATATTAATCATGGGCTCTATGGCAATGGTTAATCCATTTTGAATACGTTTTCCTCTACCTCTTCTTCCATAATTAGGAACTTGTGGCTCTTCATGAAGTGCTTTTCCTAGCCCGTGTCCAACTAAATCGCGAACTACCCCGTATCCATTTGCTTCCGCATGTTGTTGAATGGCAAAACCAATATCTTCGATTCTATTTGCTGTAGTGCATTGCTCAATACCGAGATAAAGGCATTCTTTCGTTACCTCTAGTAATTTTTTTGTTTCTGGTGCCACTTCTCCTATTTCAAAGGTAAAAGCGTGGTCACCATAGTATCCTTTGTAAAGAGAACCGCAATCAACAGAAACAATGTCGCCGTCTTGAAAGGGTCGATCAGTTGGTAAACCATGCACTACTTGCTCATTTACTGAAATAAGAAGCGTACTTGGACAACCATATAAACCTAAAAAACCTGGAATAGCATTTTGCGAACGTATGTAGGCTTCTGCCATTTTATCTAAACTGATTGGCGTTGTGCCAGGATGCATGTGTTTTGTAATGAGCCCTAAAGTTCTGCTTACAATTTGTGCTGCTTCACGCATGATGCTTATCTCATCAGCGGTTTTGTATTTGATCGTATTATTAGCTAAAAATGACATAGTTGCAAAGGTAATGAAACTAATCGTATCCTAGATTATGTAGCCAATCCATGGTATTCAAGTTGTCTGCATAATCATCGATTTGAGGTTGCTGGGAACTCCCGAAAGCTTGATAATCATTTCCTATGATGCATTGGATTTCTTCCTTATGAATTTCTAGGTAGCTTTTTATTTCTGCTGGATCTTCGTAATAATGATAATAGATCATCCCGATAGGTGCGTGCAGCGCTTGACTTTCTTTTAAGAGTACAAAGTTGTTATCAAGGAAGTTCTCTAAATTCATTAAGTGAATCGTTTTGTGATAGTCGTAATTGTTCCCGTATTTTTTGTTGTTAATGACAGCAGAATAGGAAATAATTTGTTCAAAAATAGTGTTAAGGGAATAGCCTTTTGGGAGTAGTAAATGACTTACATTTCTACAACCTCGTCCAAAATATAAAAATAGATCTTCACCGAGTGAGCATAGTTCTTCATTCGTTTCGTTTCCAGTAAGTATTGCCACCGAGCTTCTATTGCCTCTGAATAGGTGAGGAACCTTGGAAAAAAATGATTTGAAATGAACGATAGATGCACTTCCTCCGGTAGCAATCACGGCGTCAAAGGAGCTTAATTTACCATCGGCTAGTTGGATTTTATGTTCAAATCGGGGATCAATACCAAGCAATGCTTGGTAGATAAAACGGAATAGTCTATTGTCTTCAGAGCTTAATTTTATTTGGATAGTATAGCCGGAAAAGAGTACACAGATAAAATCATGAAATCCAACCAATGGTATATTTCCGGCCATTATTACAGCAATGGTTTTATTCTTTTCAGAAGTAGGGTAGTTGCTTAACCAGTCTTCAAGTGTTTTTTCGTTGAGCCAATTCGACAGGTTGAGCAGAGAAAGGCGTACTAATTCTTCAGTAAACCAACCATTGTGAAAAATTTCTCTTTCAATGGCTAAATTAAACTGCTCATAACTTGAATGATCGCAGGGAAGGCCAAGCGAATGTGGCTTGTTTTCGCCAAGCGAGTTCATTAATTCACCTAGTCGGCTAAAACTGTTAATTAATTCATGTTTATTCATTTGGTAAAGTTAATCTCTTTTTTCCATGAACTTAAAACGGCAGTTTCGTTTAAGCTCCTTATATTTGTAAAAAAAAGTCAAAAATGGCAATTACGATTACTGATGAGTGCATAAATTGTGGGGCTTGCGAACCAGAATGCCCAAATAATGCAATTTATGAAGGAGGAGCCGAATGGAAATATGCTGATGGTACTTCTCTTAAAGGAATACTAACTACCTTAGATGGAAATTCTGTAGATGCTGATCATGCTTTTGCGCCAGTAAATATGGATGTATATTACATCACTCACGATAAATGTACCGAATGTGTTGGATTTCATGATGAACCTCAGTGCGCTGCTGTTTGTCCTGTTGATTGTTGCGTGGACGACCCTGATTATCGTGAATCAGAGGATGAATTGTTGGCCAAAAAGAACTTCATGCACCTTTAATGGTTCAGTATTCAAAATTTGTAAGGTTTTATACTTTTAAAATAGTTTTACCAAGGATAATTTAAGCTCTATGTAGGAGGCTCCAACGCCACGTGATGAGTAGTTGGCATCATGGATACTAAAACCATCTCTATTCCTTATAATATCGCGAATTTCTTGAATTAATTTCCCTTCCCCAATTCCATGAATAACGATGAATTTGCTTATTTTTTTCTGAATCATTTGATTGGTAAAGCGCTTGAAGGCATCAATTTGCAATAGAAATTTATCGTGCGAACTGAGGGATGAATCACTCGCGACGAGTTGTTCTATATGCAAGTCAATCTCAGGAATTGCCTGAGGAGTTCCCTTATGTATTTTGGTAGGCTGTATGGTTTCTTTATTTGGAAAATTTCCTTGTATTGGAACTTCAGTTCTTTTTACTAATTCTGCTCTTTGTACCCGATGTTCAAATGAGAATTCATCCTTAACGATGGCGAAATTGGCATGTATTTCAATAACTATGTATAGCCCTGTTTCTTTTAACAATGATACTTTTTCGCCAATTTCGAATAACATAGGTAAATATACTGATTGCTTCCAAATGCTTTCATAAGTTAAGTCTTTCTTTTTTTGCTTGACAAAAAAAGAAAGACCACGAAGCTAAAAAAGTCAAGGTTCTGTATTTCAATTTTTCCGCCGAGACGGACGCTAATACTCACTAATTTCTCACTATTGTCCGATAAAAATCGGACCTTATTTTCTTTGTCCTTTTGTCTTGATACAAAAGAACGAAAAAATCAAGTCGCTGATTATTCTTCAATACACTCCACTCTTGAAATAAGACCGTTTCAGCGATCTCTGCGAGCTACTTCACGGTTCCCTCATTTAAATTCGCTATGCTTT
>JBILCD010000086.1:0-9582 GCA_044353285.1 Crocinitomicaceae bacterium
AAAATTTCAAAAAGGGACTTTTTTATTTTCTGTTCCGAAAGGTATTTATTCTTCTGATAAGTTTAGGTTTATGAAAATAAGTGAATCGGAAATAATTCCCATTATTACTCCTCGAAATTATAAAAAAATTGAGCTTAAGAAAAACAGAAAGAAACAAATGAATAGTTTATTTAAATCGTATTAAGTTTGCATGTAAAATAGTACACGAGCATGCCATTTAAAGTTGAATGACTGCATAAATGGGATTAAACGTCAAACAGTCGTATTATACCACTGAAATACTTAGAAAAAAGTTTAACTTTAGGCCATGTTATCTACTCAACAGGAAAATATTATTAAAACTGTTACCCAAAGAATTAAGCCTACACTAGTTGGTGTGTTTGGCTCTTATGCTCGTGGAGAACAAAATGATAAAAGTGATCTCGATATATTAATTGATTTCGACATAAAAGTTGATCTAATTGAGTTGATTGGTATGGAACAAGAGCTCTCAGAATTACTTGGAATCAAAGTGGACTTGATTACCTTGCGATCAGTAAATGCATACTTGAAACCATACATAGAGTCGGATCTAATTAGACTGATATGAAAAAAGATCCTATTATTTATATTGCGCATATCAGTGAATGTATTTCTAGGATAAAAATTTATACAGAAGGTATAGATGAAGCTGGCTTCTTACAGAATAATCTTATTCAGGATGCTGTAATTCGAAATTTTGAAATAATCGGTGAAGCAACGAAAAATATAAATGATGATTTCCGCTTGAAGTATTCTGAAATTGAATGGAAGAAAATCGCAGGAATGCGCGACAAATTGATTCATGATTACATTGGAGTTGATCTTTGGGCAGTTTGGGGTGTTGTTGAGAATATCATTCCAACTCTTGATGTGAAAATTAAAGAAATTATGAAGAAAGAGAAGGAACTCTAGCTGCAAGTTAGCTAAAACAAATCCTCTACGCTATTTAGAAATCCCAAGCTTAGAAATCCTTATTATTCTCCCATTAGTGCTCGAAGCATATACATATTCGGTGTCCGAACAAATGCTGAAGCAATTCTCATTGCTTAGTTGGATCCATGTAGTGCCATTATCCTTCGAATAATCAATTCCATTGGTTCCGCACGAATAATAAACACCATCTGTATAATAAACGCAGGATCGGTATCCGAAAGGTCCAATAGTGGGAGCGCTCCAGGTGATTCCGCCATCTTTGGTGATGAAACAAATATTTTCACGTGAATTCGGAGCAAGGTAATCTCCGCCCACTACGATTCCGTTATTCTTGTCTTTCATGGCTAATGAAAAAGCACCGCTTGCTTGGCTGTTCTTAAAAGGAAGTTCGCTCTGAATCCATGTTTGACCTTTATCTTTGCTCATAATAAAGCGCGATTTTTCTCCTCCAGAAACAAAATAATAAACACCATTGCTAATTTGCACGGTACTGCCACTTGCCGCAAATCCAGCTTCCCCAGAATAGGAGGGCAGAGCAGGGGTGATTTTCTCCCAATGTTTCAAGTCGCTTGAATGAAATAAGGAAAATTCATTTTCAACGGGATCACCCATCACGAATGCCTCTTTATTTTCTATGGCCATTCCATCTAAAAATAACTGCGGATTTAATTCCATGGTGATTAAATGAATCTGTTTCATAGTATTTCCAAAGCAATTAAACGTAAGAATGATGCTGTAGTCGGCACTTTGCATAGCATAAATGGAATTTTTGTGCAGCGCAAGATCCCTAATTTCAGGAAATGTATCCTTCGGATTAAGCGATTTGCTTTTTCCGTTTTTAAGATTGTACCGAATAACTTCTCCGTTGTTATTTCCAAGGAATATATAATTTCCTTTTACTGCTATTCCTCTTGCGTGTATTGGTTTATTACTATATTTTAATACTGAAATTTCTTGTGCGAAGAAGCAGGGGAAATAAAGTGAGGCAAAAAGAATGAATAGCTGTTTTTTCATCATTTAAATTTTAAATTGAATAAGACCAACTTATCTAAATTGCTTATTAAAGCGTTGCTCTTGTTCAAATTTTAAGGCTTCAAGATTCTCAGGAAGATCTCTTTTCCATCGTTTATGCGACCACATCCATAGGTAAGGTTTCTTCTTGATTTGCTGTTCCAATAACTCGGTGTGCTGTTGCGTAATGGCTCCCCAACTAAGTTCCTTTGGACTGTCAGTTAGTAATGTAAGAGTCATTTCATAATAGCCATAACGCACTTTATCGATATTAAAATAGACAACCGCTAGGTCATAGGTATTCGCTAATGCTTCAGTCCCAAATTGCACTGCTGTTTGCTGATTCAGAAACTTCATCCAATAACTTTTATTCGTATCTCCGGGACTTTGATCCCCGAGCATGAGCAGTGTGTACGAATTTTTTTCTTCCGCTAAAGCTTCTTTGTAATTTTTAGAATGAATGACTTTCAATCCAAAGCGTTCTCTTTTTTGATTGATGGCTTGCCCCCAAAATTTATTACTCATTGGCATTCCTAAACCAAAGGCTTTTCCATCAAATTGAAAGGCTTGACTGGTAATCAACCATTCCCAATTTCCATAATGCCCTCCAATTAAAATCACACTTTTATTCTTCTTTAATAAATCGTTAACCACCTCAGGATTAGTTATTTTAAATCGTTTACTTAATTTGCTTTTTGATATCGTAAGGTTTTTAATTCCCTCTACAATAACTTGGCTTAAGTGCAGATAAAAAGCCTTCATAATAAATTCATGTTCTTTCGATGACTTTTCAGGAAAACTATTTTGAATGTTTAATTTGACTACATTTTTTCGATATGAAAAAACGTAATAACAGAAGAAATAAATGATCGGACTGAGGCTATACAATAAATATAATGGCAAATAGGATAGTGGAATCACGAAAAGATAATAGGCAATTCTACTCATTAGGCTTATATTTTTCTTTCCAATTTCTTTCTATTGATTTTCCAATTTCTTGTTCTTTGGGACTGCTTCCGGCTTTAAAAAAATTCTTGCCAACAAGTTCATCCGGTAAAAATTCTTGTTCTTTAAAATTATTGGGGTAATCATGTGAATAAAAATAACCTAGGCCATATCCCAATTCTTTCATGAGCGCAGTTGGGGCATTCCGTAGAGGAAGAGGTACCCCTAAATTTCCAGTTTCCCTCACGATTTCTTGTGCCTTATTAATCGCCATGTATGCGGAATTTCCCTTTGGTGATGTTGCTAAATAGAGCGTGCATTGAGACAAGATGATTCTTGCTTCAGGAAATCCAACAGTTTCAACTGCTTGAAAGCAATTATTCGCCATCAATAAAGCATTTGGATTGGCTAATCCAATATCTTCTGCTGCAGAAATAATTAATCGTCGAGCAATAAATTTTGGATCTTCGCCACCTTCAACCATTCGAGCCAACCAATAGACTGCAGCATTAGGGTCGCTTCCCCGAATTGATTTTATAAATGCAGAGATGATATCGTAGTGTTGTTCACCATCTTTATCATAACGAACTAAGTTCTGCTGGGCATTTTGAAGGACATTAGCATCGTTTATTTCTATTTCGTCTTGATTTTGAAAGGTGCTTACAATAATTTCAAAAATGGTTAATAGTTTTCTAGCATCACCTCCTGATAAAAGAAGTAGGGCGTTTAGTTCTGTTAGTTTAAATGACTTTGTTTTTAGAAAAGTATCTTTTTCAATTGCTCGTTGGAGCAATAGGATTAAATCTGTTTTTGTATGTTCTTTTAAGGTGTATACTTGACAGCGCGATAACAAGGCGGAAATGACTTCAAAGGATGGGTTTTCAGTTGTTGCACCAATTAATGTGATGGTCCCTTTCTCAACTGCTCCCAAAAGCGAATCTTGTTGAGATTTAGAGAAACGGTGTATTTCGTCAATAAACAATATGGTACCTTTCTCTTGAAACATTCCTGCGTTTTCAACACGCTGAATGACTTCCCTTACGTCTTTTACCCCAGAAGAAATGGCTGATAAAGATTGAAAAGGTCTATTTAGATGTTTTGCAATAAGGTGTGCTAGGGTAGTTTTACCGACACCAGGAGGTCCCCAGAGAATCATTGATGGAACCATTCCACCTTCTAAGGCACGCCTAAGTGATGCTTCAGGATTCAAAAGATGTTCTTGTCCTATATAGTCATCCAGTAGTTTTGGACGCATACGTTCAGCAAGTGGTGTACTAAGATTCATTAGGTAAATTTAATCGCATTCACTTAGAAATGGCACATATTATCAAAAAAAAAAGAGGCACTTAGGCCTCTTTAAAAATTGAAGAAATCGAAATTACTCTTCTTTTTCCATTTTTTCTTTCAAGGCTGAAAGCGCGTCTAAATCACCTAAAGTTGATTTCTCAGAATTTTGGTTAATAGCTTTAACGGCTTGATCAGTGCTTGAAGTAGCTGATTTCTTAGCTGCAGCTTTAGGAGCTTTGGTTTTACCCATTGCTACATCAGCGGAAGTAGCAGACATCGATGTCGATGCCGCTGACGGCTTGTCTTCGCCTTCTTCAAAAATTCGTGTATGAGAAACAACGATTTTCTTAGAATCTTTATTGAATTCAATTACTCTAAAGTCTAACACTTCTTCAAGTGAAGCAGTGCTACCATCTTCTTTTTTCATGTGTTTCGCAGGACAAATTCCTTCAACACCATATGGAAGAGATACAATTCCTGATTTGTCTTTCATTTCAATGATGGTTCCTTTATGAATGGAGCCTTCTTCAAATGTTGATTCAAATACATCCCAAGGATTTTCTTCGAGTTGTTTGTGTCCTAATGAAATTCGACGATTTTCTCTATCGATTTCTAATACAACAACATTCATTTCGTCGTTTACTTTACAGAACTCAGAAGGATGCTTAATTTTCTTTTGCCAAGATAAATCAGAGATGTGAATTAATCCATCAACACCTTCTTCTAATTCAACAAAAACTCCGAAGTTGGTGAAGTTTCTAACTTTTGCATTGTGTTTTGTTTCAACAGCATATTTAGATTCAATAGCTTCCCATGGGTCTGGCATTAACTGCTTAATACCTAGGGACATTTTGCGTTCGTCTCTATCTAAGGTCAAGATAACTGCCTCAACGGAGTCACCAATTTTCAAGAAATCTTGTGCCGAACGTAAATGTTGTGACCAGCTCATTTCTGATACGTGGATAAGTCCTTCTACGCCAGCAGCGATTTCAATAAACGCTCCGTAATCAGCCATTACCACAACTTTACCTTGAATTTTATCACCTACATTTAACGCTGTGTCTAAAGCGTCCCATGGATGCGGTTGAAGTTGTTTTAATCCTAAAGCAATTCGCTTTTTCTCATCATCAAAGTCAAGGATAACCACATTAATTTTTTGATCCAATTCTAATAGTTCTTCAGGATGCGTTACGCGACCCCAAGATAAGTCAGTGATGTGAATTAAACCATCAACTCCACCTAAATCGATAAATACACCGTAAGACGTGATGTTCTTTACAATTCCTTCTAGTACTTGACCTTTTTCTAGACCAGAAATAATTTGTTTTTTCTGTTCTTCGATTTCTGCTTCGATAAGTGCTTTGTGAGAAACGACAACATTTCTAAATTCCTCATTGATTTTTACCACTTTGAATTCCATGTTTTTTCCAACATAGACATCATAGTCACGGATAGGCTTAACATCGATTTGTGAACCTGGTAAGAAAGCTTCTATTCCAAAAACGTCAACGATTAATCCACCTTTAGTTCTGCATTTCACAAAACCTGTAATGATTTCTCCTGTTCGAAGTACGTCATTAACACGTAACCAAGCACTGTGCATACGAGCTGTTCTGTGAGAAACAACAAGTTGTCCAGTTTTGTCTTCTTGACATTCAACATAGATGTCAACTAAGTCACCTACTTTTAAATCTGGATTGTACCTAAATTCATTAGATGCGATAACACCCTCTGATTTGTAACCGATGTTCACGATTACTTCTTTTTTGGTAATGATTGCAACCGTTCCTTTTATAACTTCTTTGTCGTTAATAGAGGTTAAGGTTTTTTCGTAAATATCAGACATTTCTGATCGTTCGATTAGGGTGTAACCGTCAAGGTTCAACGCTTCCCAATCAAAATCTGCAGTTCCCTGCGTTCTAATTTCTTCTGCCATTTGGCTTTTAGTTTTGTATTTCACTTGTCACTACTCAAGGGAAAGGAGGTTTATAATAAGCCGATTATGTAGTAATTCGACGCCCAAATTGGGGTGCAAAGATAGTAATTTATTTATAATCATCACTATTATTCAATGAGTTATTGAAATTTTTTATTAATTTTCATTGGGGTTTAATGGGAAATTAGAAATCATCTCAAATTTACTTCCTTGTTTCGTCATACAATCTTTCCAAAAGTGATCGGATGATGTGGAAAGGATCTCTTTTTCAGAAATATTGGTTACCGCTATCCATGAATGATCTTTCATTTCATTATTGAGTTGCTCAAAGTCCCACCCAGCGTAACCGATAAAAAAACGCACTTCGTTAATTCGTTTCGGATCAGCTTTAATTAATTCGAAAAGCATCTCGTAATCACCACCAAAATATAGCGTGTCCATTATTTTTTCTGCTCCTTCGATTTCTTTTCCAAAGGTATGAATGTAAAATAAATTGTCTTTTTCAACGGGTCCTCCAAAGCTTATTTTTGTAATTATTTCGGGCATATTTTCATCTAACTTATGCAAGTCTATTTCAATATAATTTGTTAAAACAAATCCAAACGTTTCTTTTTTATTATGCCTGCAAAGTAATATGGCGGATCGAGAAAAATAGGGATCCTGAGTAAATGGATCAGAAAGTAGCACGCAGCCTTCTATTGCTTTTTGTTTGTTGTGGAACGATAAATCTAATTTTTTCATTTAGTTCATGCAATCAATTTTCAAAGATACGACGAACTTTGTTTTGAATTTCTAACTTTGTCCTAATAAATATGAAATACGCTGCTATAGATATTGGAACAAACGCCGCAAGATTACTTGTCGGAGAAGTGATGTCAAAGGATCAATCTTTTTTTATTAAGAAGATATCCTATACTAGGATACCCTTAAGACTAGGTGAAGATGTTTTTGAGTCAGGTAAGGTTTCAAAAAACAAGATTGATGATTTTCTAAAAACAATGAAGGCTTTTAAATTGATTTCAGAAATTTTTGATGTTCAAGAAATTAGAGCGGTATCAACTTCTGCGATGCGCGAGGCAACAAATGCTGACAAAATTATAGATAGTATAAAAGAAGAGACGGGAATCAAGCTCGAAATTATTTCGGGTGATGAAGAGGCCTCATTGATTTTTAGTAATTTCTTTACGATGGAACTCGATTTATCTGTCCCCTTCGTTGTTATCGATGTGGGAGGAGGTAGTACTGAATTAAGTGTTTTTGAAAATGGAGAAAAAATAGCCTCAAAGTCTTTTAATGTTGGTACATTACGGATTTTAAAGGGGAAGTCAGATGCAAGTGTGTGGGAGAATATTCACGATTGGATTTTGAAATATGTCGATTTAAGCAGCGAACATAAGATATTTGGTACTGGAGGAAATATAAATAAAGCGCATAAAATGCTAGGCTATAGTTATGATGAGCCCATAGGCTTAGTTGAAATGAAAGAACTTAGGGATAAATTAGGACGTTTAACAATTGATGAGCGAATTAATCAATTTCAAATGAAGCCGGATAGGGCAGATGTAATTGTTCCAGCCTTAGATATTTTTAGTTACATACTCAATGAAATTGGAGCCAATTCGCTAATGGTTCCAAAGGTCGGTTTAGCGGATGGAATGATTTACGAAATGTACCATAGAAACAACAACTAATGAGTCAGAAACCTTCAATTCCTAAAGGAACACGTGATTTTTTACCTTCGGATGTCGCTAAACGATCATATTTGTTTTCGGTCATTCGTTCTGTATATGAAAAGCATGGGTTCTTACCCATTGAAACACCAAGTTTTGAGTTATCCTCTACTTTAATGGGTAAATATGGTGATGAGGGTGATCGCTTGATTTTTAGAATATTGAATTCTGGCGATAAAATGAAAAAAGCGGATCTTCAAGCGCTTGATGCCGGTAACCTTCCAAAATTCGCAAGTTCTCTCTCTGAAAAAGCTTTGCGTTACGATTTAACTGTCCCTTTTGCGCGATTTGTTGCACAGCATCAAAATGACATTACGTTTCCATTCAAACGATACCAAATACAAGCAGTTTGGCGGGCAGACCGTCCTCAACATGGGCGTTATCAAGAATTTTATCAGTGTGATGGTGACAGTATTGGAAGCGACTCACTTCTTAATGAAGTTGAATTTATTCAGATTATTGATTCCGTACTAACTCAACTTGCTATTCCGTCTTTTACCATAAAAATTAATAATCGAAAGATATTAAGCGGTATAGCTGAAGTTTGTGGTGAAGCACACCACTTAATCCCTATTACGGTTGCGCTTGATAAGATGGATAAAATTGGTTCGGCTGGCGTAATTGCAGAATTAGAATCTAAGGGGCTTAGTCAAGATGCTATTGATAAAATAAGTCCGCTCTTTTCACTAAAAGGATCACCGGAAGAGCAACTACGTTTGATGGAAAATTATTTATCGAATTCTGTTGTGGGCTTAAAAGGAATTGATGAACTGCGTTATGTTTTCGAAACAATAGCTGCCATTGGCGTTCAACAAGCAAAAATTGAATTTGATGTTACGCTGGCTCGGGGATTAAATTATTACACAGGCGCAATTTTCGAAGTGAAAGTAGATAATATCAATATGGGGAGTATTTGTGGTGGCGGACGTTACGATGATTTAACGGCTACTTTTGGTCTCTCTGGTGTTTCTGGTGTCGGGATTTCATTTGGTGCTGATCGGATCTATGATGTTCTCGAAGAACTTAACTTATTTCCCAAAAATGTATCGCTTTCATTGTCCGTTCTGTTTGTTAATTTAGGCCATAAGGAATCCTTGGTTTCTATGCAATTAGCAAAAGAATTGAGGTCGAATGATATTGATTGTGAGGTTTATCCGAGTGCTGCAAAATTGCAAAAACAACTCAAATATGCAAACGATAGGGGTTGCGCTTGGGTAGTGATCATTGGTGAGGAGGAATTAAAAAATCAACAATTAAGTTTAAAAAACATGGAAAGTGGCGAGCAATTTAAGATCGCTATTACTGATTTTATTTCTGAATTTAGTAAATTGTAACCTTCACAAATATTTTCTTTAATAATGAAATCTTTACTTCTTCATTATGAAATTACTACTTTCCTTTTTTCTTTTCACAACAGCAGTTTATGGTCAGACCTGGACGGCTGAAGAATTAGCAGCTGCAAATACCTTTGAAAAGGTTACCGTTTTATCAGCTGTAGAAAAAGAAACCATGCTATACTTAAATTTGGCGCGAATGTATCCTGCTAAGTATGCTAAAATTGAATTAGTTAATGAGGATAAAACGAGTGGTAATTATAAATCATTGATCAAGACGCTTAATGCTATGGTCCCGGTTTCAGCACTAACATTTGACAAAAAAGCGTTTGAATCAGCTACTTGCTTTGCTAAGGAACAAAGTGTTTCCGGTGAGATAGGTCAC
>JBILCD010000252.1:0-3192 GCA_044353285.1 Crocinitomicaceae bacterium
GAGTAGGGAAAAAACGTATGAAGATGCAAGCATTACTAGCCCAGAAGAACGAGAAAAGCATTTTTGGCAATACGATCACTTGCGTTTATTCGGAAGGGATTATCCGCAATGGTTAGAAAAAGCTGGTTTTCAAGTGAAGGAGTATCAATTGTCTAATCACTTTAGCGAAGAACAAATTGATAAATTCAGGATTTCTTCCGACGAAATTTTATATATTGCTACTAAGCCAATTTAAGGAATGAAGGAAAAAATAGGAAATTATTTTTCGCTATCATTTCTTATAGCCACCTGTCTTTTAGTATCCTGTGGACATAACGATGTTATTCCCTTTCCTGTTCCTACCCCAATTGACAATCCAATGACGGAGGCTAAAATTGAATTAGGTAGGCAATTATTTTTTGATAAAAGGCTTTCAATAAACAATACTGTTTCTTGCGCTAGCTGCCACAACCCAAAATTTGCAATGACGGATCGTTTACCGCTTAGCAAAGGTGTTTATGGTCGCACCGCCTTTCGTAATGCATCTTCAATTCTTAATTCGGCGTATTCAAAAACCTTGATGTTTGATGCCCATGTTCCTAGTTTAGAAATGCAAGCGATCGTTCCACTTCAGGACCATGCTGAAATGGGGCATAATATGAAATACCTGATTCCGAAATTAAAAGGGATTAAGGCTTATCAAAGCGCAGCGCGTGAAATTTTTAACCGCGATTTTGATGCTTTCGTACTAACGCGGAGTTTAGCTGCTTTCGAACGAACATTGTTTTCGTTTGATTCCAAATTTGATCGCTATTCCAAAGGAAATGAAAAGGCGCTTTCATCACTTCAAAAAAAGGGATGGCAACTTTTTTCTCAGAAATTAAACTGTGTTTCCTGCCATGCACCGCCATTTTTTACCACCTACGAAGCGGCAAATAATGGTTTGTATCATACCTACGAAAAGGATGAAGGTCGGTTTAGAATTCATAACGATTCCTCAGATATTGGCAAGTTTAAAGTTCCGTCATTACGAAACATTGAACTTACTTTTCCCTACATGCACGATGGTTCCATGAAAACGCTGGATGAGGTATTAACTCATTACAGTCAAGGAGGGAAGCATCCTAAAAATCAGGATGTTCGAATCAAGGGCTTCTCTCTATCTTCTGCTGATCGCGATGCGCTTAAGTCATTTCTTTCAAGCTTAACCGACACCAGTTTTCTCACGACTATTTATGGCAAAAAATGGCTTGTTTTGCCGCCATTCTAAAAACTGACCTTATCTTTACCTAATGCAACACTTTGAGCAGGCACTAAAAGCGCGTTTCGGCGACTCGAATGTATCTACTATCCATCATGATTTTGGAACCTTCCTCTTGATTACATCAAGCGATTTTTCAGGAACTTTACTAATGACAAGCGATTTTTCAACATTTAAAATGAATGTTCACGAAAAGCATAAGGGGGAAGAATTTGCCGAATTGTATTTTTACCTACCAAATTATTGGGTGATTACTGACCTTGATAATCCCACTATGAATTGGGTTTTCCCATGGTTGAAAAGAATTAAAGAGTATGTCCAAAATAATAATACCTGGCTAGGACATGGTCACACAATGCCCTGCGGGCAAGAAATGAATAGTTTATCGTCAACGATGACACAAAATCATTTTATTGTTTCGAAGCCATTAGCGTGCGAAAAACAGCTCCAACCATTGGTGATAGAAGGCAAAACCATCTTTTTTTTAGCCATAATACCCTTGTTTCCCGATGAAATGGATTACAAACAGGGAAAGGGAACAGCTAAATTATTCGATAAATTTAGGCATCAAGGTGTCACGGAAAAACTAGATGATTATCGAAAATCGGTATTGAAATCGAAATGGAAATTTTTCGGAAAATGAAAGAGAATTGGAATGCGCATGGTGCTTTGGTTTTGGTTAATTTGTTATATGCTGCAAGCCATCTAATTGCAAAAGATGTCATGCCTACTTATCTAACGCCGAATGTTTTTATTTTATTAAGAGTTAGTGGTGCGTGTTTGCTGTTTTGGCTGCTTTTTCGAGTTTTTTCTTACGAGAAAGTTGAGGTAAAGGATTTGCTTTTATTGGCTATTTGTGGCCTATTTGGTGTGGCCATTAATCAGCTTTTTTTCTTTCATGGGCTAAATAATTCGTCGGCTTTTAACGCTGGAATTATTATGGCTTTTAATCCCATTATGGTGGTTGTGCTGGCCTATTTTATCCTTAAAGATCAATTAAATTACCGCCAAATTATTGGAATTGTTTTAGGCGCCACCGGTGCAATTTTGTTAACCATTAATAGCTTTCATACCGACTCTTCTTCCTTCAAAGGGGATCTTTTCTTGGTGATAAATTCCTTCTCTTACGCCTTGTATTTAATAGCAGCAAAACCTTTAATGGCAAAGTATAGGCCTTTAACGGTCATCACATGGGTTTTTACGTTTGGCTTATTTTTCGTAATGTGCTTCCCCCCAGTTATTAGCGATGCTTTGTCTACTAATTTTACGGTAATCCCTTTACCAATCGTAGGCGTAATTGTTTATGTAATTGTTGGCGTTACTTTCTTAACCTATTTACTCACCATGTATGGATTAAAGTATGTCGGGCCAACAGTATCAAGCACATACATATACCTGCAGCCGATTATGGTCATCGTTTTCACGGCTTTATTCACCTATTTTGATTGGACAAATAATGTGTCGTCGAGTATAAGTTTTTTGAAAATGACCCTCATGTTGCTTATCTTTATCGGAGTTTATTTTGCGAATTTTAAAAATAATAAAGCATGATTAGATTGGGTTTTTTCATTTGTTTTCTATGCTGTTCTCCCGCGTTTTTCGCTCAGAAGAAATTAATAGATCATACGGCATACGCGAATTGGAAGAAAATCGAAAAACAGGTCATTTCTGGTGATGCTAGATGGATTGCTTATGAAACTACACCACTAAAAGGAGATGGCTTTGTTTGCTTATACAATCTTGAAACCGCGAAGACTGATACTATTTTAAGGGGGAAAGATCCCAAATTTAATGCTTTGTCTAATTTACTACTGGTAAAAATAACACCGGGTTATGACACCTTGCGGTCGTGTGAATTAAATAAGGTTGATAAAACGAAATGGCCAAAGGACTCTTTATATATCCTCGAGTTGAGCACCTTTAAAAGTGTGAGAATTGCAAAGTTAAAAGAG
>JBILCD010000087.1:0-9567 GCA_044353285.1 Crocinitomicaceae bacterium
TCACAAGTCAGTAATTATGGCAGATTCTTTTAATCTTTTAAAAATAATCAGTAAATAAATCATTATTTTACTTGCTGTAACACAAGGAAAAATTAAATTTGTACGAGTTTTTTTTATTCAATAGAATTGAACTAAAAAAAATAAGATTTGTTTATTTTCAAAGAGTATTGTTAATGAGAAGGTTAAGTTCCAATTTAAGCTAAAAAATGACAGAGCAATCCTCTAATGTAGATTATATTCCATTATTGCTTCAAGCGGCGGTTGCAGCTGGTTTTGTTATTTTTACCTTGTTTGTTACCCACATCTTAATGCCTCGATTGAATGCCAAAAAGAAAGATGAAAACTTTGAATGTGGTATAGAATCTCAAGGAAATGCTCGCTTTCCTGTATCAATTCGTTATTTCATGACTGCCATATTGTTTGTTCTTTTTGATGTGGAAGTAATTTTCTTTTATCCATATGCAGTTAATTTTTACCAATTAAAGTTGGAAGGGCTTCTAGCAGTCATTATGTTTGTTAGCTTCTTTTTAATTGGATTTCTTTACGTTCTTAAAAAAGGTGCTTTAGAATGGGAAAAATAGATGATGATAAGGTTATTAATGGGGAAGGATATCAATTAACAACCCTTGACAAAGCTGTTGGTCTTGCCAGAGCAAACTCAGTTTGGCCCCTACCTTTCGCAACTTCATGTTGTGGAATTGAGTTTATGGCCACTATGGGAAGCGCTTACGATATGTCGAGGTTTGGAATGGAACGTTTATCGTTCTCTCCTAGACAAGCTGATTTATTAATCGTTGCCGGAACGATATCCAAAAAATTAGGTCCTATTCTGAAACAAGTTTACGAACAAATGGCAGAGCCAAAATGGGTGCTTTCTGTTGGAGCTTGTGCGTCATCAGGTGGTATTTTTGATACGTATAGTGTTCTTCAAGGAATTGATAGAATTATCCCAGTGGATGTTTATGTTCCTGGTTGTCCACCTCGCCCTGAACAAATTATCGATGGCGTAATGAATATACACAAACTTGTTAAAAAAGAATCCTTGAGACGCAGGTATAGTTCAGAATACAAGGACTTAATGAGCGATTATAAAATTGAAATAAAAGATAATGATGCTAAGTAACGAAGATCTTCAATCGCAAGTAGAAGCGCTTTTTGGTGCTGATATTCTTCATAGTGAGATTAACTTTGACATCCTTTCGATCGAGGTAGCTGCTGATAAAATCCATGCCGTTATCGCCCAACTGCAAAAAGATGAAATGCTACGATTTGAGTTTTTAACCTTACTCGGAGGTGTGCATTACCCTGAGCAGATTGATCGCGAATTTGCAGTTGTTTATCATCTTCATAGTTGGAAGCATAAAATAAGGGTACGATTGAAAGCTTTTTTGCCCTTAAGCAATCCCTCAATTGACAGCATTACGGATCTATATCCTTGTGCCAATTGGATGGAAAGAGAAACGTACGATTTTTATGGGATTACCTTTGCTAATCACCCAGATTTAAGGAGAATATTGAATGAAGACTCGATGGACTATTTTCCTTTAAGGAAAGAATACGCCTTAGAGGATGCAACGAGAGAAGATAAAGATGATCGCTTTTTTGGGCGTTTTTAATTAAATACAATGAGTAAAGAAAAAGAAAAGGTATCGAATAGTGCTGCTGAATTCTATAATTCAAAAGAAACAATCGATGGTGATATTGCCACAATTAATTTTGGTCCTACACACCCCGCAACTCACGGTATTTTTCAAAATATTCTGAAAGTTGATGGTGAAAAAATCATTTCTTCAGAGCAAACTGTTGGTTATATTCACCGAGCATTTGAAAAATTAGCTGAACGGAGACCTTACAACCAAATCACCCCAATTACAGACCGATTAAACTATTGTTCATCGCCTATCAACAATTTGGGTTGGCACATGACGGTAGAAAAACTAATTCAAGCAGAAATTCCCAAGCGTGTTGATTACATGAGGGTTATCATAATGGAATTAGCAAGAATAGCAGACCACCTTATTTGTGATTCTGTTGTTGGTGTTGATACTGGTGCACTTACTAGCTTTTTCTATCCCTTTCAAGAGAGAGAGAAAATTTATGAGTTGTATGAGGAAATCTGTGGCGCACGGCTAACAACTAATATTGGTCGTATCGGAGGATTTGAACGAGATTTCACTCCGGCTTTTCACACGAAACTAAAATCGTTTTTGAAAACATTTCCAAAGGCATTTAGCGAATGGGATTCTATGCTTGCACGAAATAGAATATTCATGGATAGAACGCGAGGAACAGGACCTATTTCCCCCGAAAGAGCTCTCGCATACGGTTTTACAGGACCTAACCTTCGCGCAGCTGGGGTAGATTATGACGTGCGCGTTATGCATCCCTACTCCTCATATGAAGATTTTGACTTTATTATTCCTGTAGGAGTAAATGGCGATACCTACGATCGATTCATGGTGCGACAAGAAGAAATACGGCAAAGTATTCGAATCATTGAACAAGCGTATGGTAACCTCCCTGAAGGTAATTATAAAGCGGATGTTCCTGACTTTTATCTACCAGATAAAGCCGATGTTTACAACAACATGGAAGCACTTATCTACCATTTTAAAATTGTGATGGGGGAAATGGAAATACCTAGAGGAGAAATATATCACAGCGTAGAAGGAGGAAATGGAGAACTAGGTTACTACCTCATCAGCGATGGTGGAAGAACACCATACAGATTGCAATTTAGAAGACCTTGTTTCATTTATTATCAAGCTTATCCGGAAATGATTACTGGTCAAACCATAAGCGATGCAGTTATTACCTTAAGTAGTATGAATGTAATTGCAGGAGAATTAGATGCCTAATATGAAAAGAGAAAATAACATAGCTCAAACTGCCGCTGAATTCAATGGATTTAGTAAAGAAACGATAGCAAAATTTAACGAAATCAAAAATCATTTTCCAGTAGGAAAAGAAAAAAGTGCCATTATTAGAATGTTGCATTTAGCGCAAACTGAAGTGGGTTGGTTGAGCACTGAGGCAATGGATGCGGTAGCTACTTTCCTTAATATTCAAACCATTGAAGTGTACGAAGTAGCCACATTCTATACCATGTTCCATGTTAATCCAGTAGGAAAACATGTATTTGAAGTGTGTAGAACAGGACCATGTATGTTGGTCGGAAGCGATCAAATCATTGACTATATTTCGGAAAAATTAAATATTAAAGTCGGAGAAACAACAGCTGACGGAGAATTTACCTTAAAAACGGTAGAATGTCTTGGCGCTTGTGGATATGCTCCGGTATTACAATGCAAGTATAAATTTCATGAAAACCTTACAAAAGATAAGGTAGACGAATTAATTGAAGCTTACCGTTCAGGAATAATTGAAAATTAAAAAGGAATGAAAAACAGGAAATTACTTCTTGAAAATGTGCACATCCCTGGGATCGAAACTTACGATGTCTATCGAAAAAATGGAGGCTACCGATCTGTTGAAAAAGCCATAAAAAGCTTGACACCAGACGAAGTGGTGGAAGAAGTGAAAAAATCTGGACTGCGCGGAAGAGGTGGTGCAGGATTTCCTACTGGAATGAAATGGTCGTTTTTAGCCAAACCAGAAGGTATTCCTCGTTACTTAGTTTGTAATGCCGATGAATCCGAACCTGGTACGTTTAAAGATCGTTATTTGATGGAGAAAATACCTCACTTGCTAGTGGAGGGTATGATTACCGCAAGTTATGCACTCGGTGCGAATACGTCATACATCTATATTCGAGGTGAATTTATGTACATTCTTCATATCCTAGAAAAAGCTATTGCTGAAGCGTATGACAACGGATTCTTAGGGAAAAATATACTTGGAAAAGGCTACGATTTAGACTTATTTGTTGTACCTGGTGGAGGTGCTTACATCTGCGGAGAAGAAACGGCTTTATTGGAATCGTTAGAAGGTAAAAGAGGTAATCCAAGAATAAAACCTCCGTTTCCGGCTGTCAAAGGCCTTTGGGGAGCACCAACCGTAGTAAATAATGTGGAAACAATAGCTGCTGTCGTTCCAATTGTAAATGATGGCGGTGAAGCATATGCAGCTATCGGAATAGGAAGAAGTACAGGTACTAAATTAATTTCTGCCTGTGGGAATCTTGTAAAACCTGGCGTTTATGAAATTGATCTCGGTCTGTCAATAGAAGAATTTATCTATGGTGATGACTATTGCCAAGGAATAGCGAATAACAAAAAACTAAAAGCATGTGTCCCTGGAGGTTCTTCGGTGCCTATCCTACCCCACTATCTTGTTACCAAGACAGCTAATGGCGATGATCGATTAATGTCATATGAAAGTTTGGCTGAAGGAGCATTCGCATCAGGTTCTATGCTTGGTTCAGGTGGATTTATTGTTTTTGATGAAGACCAATGTATTGTTAGAAACACGTGGAATTTTACCCGTTTCTATGCCCATGAGTCGTGTGGACAATGTTCGCCGTGCAGGGAAGGAACTGGTTGGATGGAAAAAGTGCTTTACCGACTGGAAACAGGAAATGGTAATCTGCGAGATATCGATTTATTAGCTGAAATTAATAAGAAAATTGAAGGTAATACGATTTGTCCGCTTGGCGATGCCGCTGCATGGCCTGTGGCTGCAGCTATTCGTCATTTTAGAGACGAATTTGAATGGCATGTTAGTCATAAAGAAGAGGCACAAAAAAGAAATTATGGTTTGTCTAAAGAACCAATGTTAGCATAGAAATTAATTATGATGAAAGTTACAATTGACGATATTGAGATTGAAGTTGAAGCTGGAACCACCATCTTAAATGCTGCACGAAAAATAGGTGGCGAAGTGGTGCCTCCTGCGATGTGCTTCTACAGTAAATTACCCGGAACTGGTGGTAAATGTAGAACATGCCTGGTGGAAGTTGCTGCTGGATCAACAGCAGATCCAAGACCGATGCCAAAATTAGTCGCTTCTTGTTCTACACCAGTAATGGACGGAATGATTGTTAAAAACAAAACAAGTCAACGTGTTCATGAAGGACGCAGCGCTGTTGTAGAATTTTTATTAATTAATCATCCCTTAGATTGCCCTGTTTGTGACCAAGCTGGAGAATGTAATCTGCAGGATTTAGGCTACGAGCATGGATCCGTAAAAACACGCTACGAAGAAGAACGCAGAACATTCGACCCAATAGATATTGGGGATAAAATTAAATTACACATGAATCGCTGTATTCTGTGTTATCGATGTGTAGAAATAGCCAATCAGCTGACTGAAAAACGAGTGCATGGCGTGCTACATCGTGGTGAACACGCCGAAATAAGCACCTATATTGAACACGCTATAGACAATGAATTTTCCGGAAATATGATTGATGTTTGTCCGGTTGGGGCATTAACTGATCGTACCTTTAGGTTTAAAAGCCGTGTGTGGTTCCTAAAACCAATGGAAGCAGAATGCGATTGTACTAAATGTGCAGGAAAAGTAGTATTGTGGATGTTTGGACAAGAAATTTATCGGGTAACGGGTCGCAAAGATCAGTACGGTGAAATTGAAACCATCGATGATAAAACAGCATGGATTTGTAACGAATGCCGATACGATAAAAAAGACCTTGCAAAATGGAAAGTCATTGGTCCAAGAGTCATTGATAGACATTCTGTCATTTCTCAAGGAAAATATGAAACGAGTATTAATACTCCTATTAAAAAAATCAATTAATGGATACAGGGTTATTAATTGAAAAACTGATATTAGCCATTCTACTTTTTGTAGTTTCATTAGGTATTGCTGCCTACTCTACCTATTTTGAACGAAAATTAGCGGCGTGGATTCAAGACCGTGTTGGGCCAGATCGTGCCGGACCATTTGGTATCCTACAGCCTATTGCTGACGGTGTTAAAATGTTCATGAAAGAAGATTTTACACCAACAAATGCTGATCGTTGGCTCTTTATTCTTGGTCCAGGAATTGCCATGTTTACCGCATTGATGACAAGTGCTGTTATTCCCTGGGGGACTGATATCACACTCTTCGGACGCACAATAGCCTTGCAAGTCGCCGACCTAAATATTGGTATTCTCTTTATCTTTGGAATTATCTCCATTGGAGTTTATGGCATCATGATCGGTGGATGGGCTTCTAATAATAAATATTCTAGATTTGGTGCTATTCGTGCATCATCACAAATGATCTCCTATGAATTAGCGATGGGGATTTCAGCGATTACCATCATCATGTTATCCGGTGGTCTTGGACTTAACGACATCGTTAAAGCGCAGCATGGGATGAATTGGAATATATTTTATCAACCGGTTTGTTTCTTAGTCTTCTTTATTTGCGCCTTAGCTGAAACTAATCGCGCACCTTTTGACCTTCCTGAGTGCGAATCAGAATTAATTGGCGGTTATCATACCGAATATAGTTCGATGAAACTTGGCTTGTTCCTATTTGCAGAATATGTTGCCATGTTTGTGTCATCAGCCCTTATTTCCATCTTGTTTTTTGGAGGCTACAATTTTCCAGGGATGGATAGCTTTAGTGGAAATACATTAGCGATTTTAAGTGTTGCTGCATTTTTCACCAAAACATTTTTAATGATTTTCTTATTCATGTGGATTCGTTGGACAATACCGCGTTTTAGGTTTGATCAATTAATGCATTTAGGATGGAAGGTACTGATTCCAATTTCAATCATCAATATGTTGGTAACTGGAATTGTCATTGCATTCAATGAGGGATGGATAAAATTTTAATGAAATGGAGAGCTTAACAAATAGAAAAAAAGTGGTGTCGGATAAGCCAATGACTTTTATGGAAAAGTTATACCTCCCAGCCATTTTTAACGGAATGTTTATTACCTTGAAACACATGTTCAAGAAAAATAATACTATAAAATATCCTGAAGAACAACGTGTATTTGCACCCGTTTATCGTGGGATGCATGTCCTGAAAAGAGATGAACACGGACGTGAAAATTGTACAGCTTGTGGATTATGCGCCGTAGCATGCCCAGCTGAAGCAATTACCATGGTGGCAGGCGAACGACAAAAAGGTGAAGAGGGACTCTACCGAGAAGAAAAGTATGCGGAAATCTATGAAATTAATATGTTGCGTTGCATTTTTTGTGGATTATGTGAAGAAGCATGCCCCAAAGAAGCAGTATTTTTAACCGATAGAATTGTACCAACTGAATTCGAACGAAACGAATTTATTTATGGTAAAGACGTATTGGTTGAACCCTTGAATGATAGAATTGATGTTACTAAACGCCAACATACTGGCACAAGAAGCGAAATATGAGTATTGAATTACTAACTATAATTATTGGAGGCCTGACCATTGGAGCAGCGCTAATGGTGGTGATTAGTAAACACCCCATTCGAAGTGTGCTATTCCTTGTCGTTACATTTTTCCTTATTTCTTCCCTCTACATTTTGATGAATGCGCAATTCTTAGCCATCGTCAATATCATCGTTTATGCAGGAGCAATTATGGTTTTATTCCTATTTGTACTCATGCTCTTAAACCTTAACAAAGAAAGTGAGCCAAAAACACCCAAATACGCACTATTTTCATCAGTACTAGCAAGTGGAATACTTTTATTAGTGCTCATTGCAGCATTTAAAGATAGCCTTAGATTACAGCATGTGCGATTGCCTCAGCAGAAACAAATTGGATTAGTTGAAAATTTAGGTAAATTACTTTTTGATGAATACATAGTTCCATTCGAAGTTTCTTCGATTTTATTTATTGCTTCAATGGTGGGAGCCATTCTGTTGGCAAAACGCGAAAAACCAATTATTGATTAATATGACTACTGATCCAACCTTCGGAACCTCCATTGATTTCTATGTGATATTAGCGAGTATATTATTCACTATTGGCGCATTTGGGGTTTTGATACGAAGAAATATGATTGTATTATTAATGTGTATTGAACTAATGCTCAATGCTGTAAATTTACTTTTAGTAGCATTTTCTACCTATTATGGAAAAGGTGACGCACAAATATTTGTCTTTTTCATCATTGTAGTAGCGGCAGCAGAAGCAACAATTGGACTATCAATTCTTATTATGGCCTACCGAAATCAAAAGTCAACGGATGCAGGATTATTTACAAATTTAAACGGTTAACTAAATGGCAGTAGATAAATTAATACTGATTTTATTAGCCTTGCCTTTGTTAGGAGCATTGGTCAATGGAACCATTGGGAAAAAACTTCCGAATTTGCTTGTTGGTGGAATTGCTACTGGTGTTATGCTTCTATCTTTTGTATGTGCACTATTTGTTTTTAATCAAACAAATGACACCAAGATCATTCAATTGTTTACCTTATTATCCCTTGATGATTTTGCAATTAATGCTAGCCTACAGGTAGATGCTTTATCGATTTGGATGACCTTAATCGTTACCGGTGTGGGGACCTTGATTCATGTATTTTCAATTGGATACATGAGCCATGACAAAGGTTTTTACAAGTTCTTTACCTACCTGAATCTCTTTATTTTTGCCATGTTACTCCTCATTTTAGGCAGTAACTATTTCGTGCTTTTCTTTGGTTGGGAAGGCGTTGGAATCTGCTCATACCTACTCATCGGTTTCCATTACAGCGATGCTGAAAAAGGAATCGCAAATAGCATTGCTGCCCGTAAAGCATTTATTATGAATCGAATTGGTGATGCTGGGCTACTCATTGGTTTATTTTTGATTCTTGCGCAATTTCACACCCTAGAATTTACCGCAATTGCTGAGAAAATAGCGATTGATCCTTCGCTGATTAATGGATCTATAATAGGCATAACAATTTGTTTGTTCATCGCTGCTACAGGAAAAAGTGCACAAATTCCTCTATTTACATGGTTGCCAGACGCCATGGCAGGTCCAACACCTGTTTCCGCTTTAATCCATGCGGCAACAATGGTAACTGCAGGTATTTACTTGGTTGTACGTTCCAATTTCTTATTCGAATTGGCTCCGCTAACAAAAGATATTATTCTTTGGATTGGTTTCGCTACGTCTATGGTCGCTGCTTTTATTGCTATGCGTCAAAATGATATTAAAAAAGTGCTCGCCTACTCTACAGTATCACAATTAGGTTTAATGTTTGTTGCCCTAGGAATGGGCGCTTATACTGTTGCTATTTTTCACGTTACAACGCATGCCTTTTTTAAAGCCCTTCTTTTCTTAGGATCTGGAAGTGTTATTCATGCTATGTCTGATGAACAAGATATTCGCCTAATGGGTGGACTTAGAAAAAAACTTCCCATTACACACCTTACTTTTTTAATCGGAACACTCGCCATTGCCGGATTCCCATTGCTTTCAGGCTTTTATTCTAAAGATGAGATTTTAGGTCACGCCCTTGAACAAAGTCCGATACTTTATGGCACACTAATGATTTCAGTTGCCTTAACTGCTGCATATATGTTTCGACTTTATTTCCTTGTCTTTCATGGTGAATTTAGAGGTGGGGCAACACTTGGATCGCATGTCCATGAGAGCAAACCTATAATGACAATGCCCTTGGTGGTATTAGCAATATTATCCGTATTCGGTGGTTTGCTGAACTT
>JBILCD010000088.1:0-9565 GCA_044353285.1 Crocinitomicaceae bacterium
AGGAATGAAACACTGCTCTGGTGCAATATGCAATAAAGACAACTTAGGCGCCGAGAAAAAAGTTGATTCATTTTTTAAATATAACCACATCAAGCGATGTCGTTCGAGGGTGAGATCATAAGGACATAATACATTTGAGCGATACGCCACATTCGATCCATATGATAAAAAGGTTGAAAAAGAACGCTCACAAACCGGACATTCTACCTTATTGCCACGATACATCAGCGGCGCAAAAAACTTAAACACATAACTTAAACGTATCAAAATTGGACGAGGAAGTTTATTGATTAAGAACTTATACATGGATTTCATGAGGCAAAGTTAGCTAATTTTTCAACGATTTGCTTTAGTTAAACAAGTGCAAACTTTTAACTATTTTTGAACTAAAATTACGCTGCATGAAACAGATTTTACTCTTAACTTGCTGTATCTTAAACACCATGACACACAACGCCCAAAACACTAGTCCCAAAGCAATAAAAAAAGCACATTCCTTAGAGCTTCACGGGCATAGACGAAATGATGACTATTTTTGGATGAAAGAACGCGATTCAAAAGAAATATTAGCCTACTTAGGAGAGGAAAATAAGTATGCCGAAACGTATTTTAATCCATTACAAAGTTTGGTGAAATCATTAATGCTTGAATTTGACAAACGCATAAATCCAAATGATATCAGTGCTCCTTTTATTTTAAATGGAAAAAAATACCAAGTTCGAAACGAGGAAAAGTTAGATTATCAAAAGGTGATTCTTATTGAAAAGGATAAGGAAACTGTATATTTCGATGAGAATATTCGTGCGAAAAACCACTCTTTTTATGAATTAGCAGATTGGTCGCCATCTCCAGATAATAAATTATTAGCGGTAAGTGAGGACTTTGTTGGAAGAAGGAAATATGACATCAGCATACGGATTAATAAAAGCGGTAAATTTCTTACAGACAGGATAATCGAAACAAGTGGATCAATTGTTTGGGCAAACGATAATAAGACCATTTTTTACATAAAAAAAGACCCGCAAACATTGAGGGAATTTCAAGTCTTCCGTCATGAAATAGGCAGCGATTCGAACAAAGACGTATTGGTTTTTGAAGAAAAAGATGAAAAGTATAGTGTGGTCATCAGTAATTCCGAAACAAGAGGATTAATCTTTATCTCTTGCTACAGTTCCACAACCTCAGAACAATGGTGGATAGATGCAAACCAACCCAATACATTACCAGTTGTTTTTATACCGAGATCAGCAGGGCATTTATATGAAATCTCCGATCATCCAAATGGATACTATATTCTGAGTAATCATGATGCCGTCAATAAAAAAGTTTGTTTCTCGGCAATTGCTCCAAGCTCTATAACTGAATGCCGCGAATTTATTCCCCATGATTCAGCAGTATTAATAGAATCCATTTCTTGCTTTAAGGATTTTATTCTACTCGAGGAACGAAAAAATGGCTTGTTAAAATTGAAATTGAAAAATTTAAAAGATGGCGTAGAAAACTATATCTCCTTTAATGAAGAAACCTATTTTGTCGGCTTAGGACTGAATGATGATATAAACGCTACAAGTATTTTCTATAATTATAATTCGATGACTACCCCATCTTCGGTTTACCAATATAATTTAGTTACAGGGGAACAATCGCTTTGGTTTCGAAGAACACTCATCGACACCACTTTTTTACCGGAAAATTATGCTTCTCAGCGAATTTGGGCCACGGCAAATGATGGTACAAAAATTCCTGTTAGCATGGTCTATAAAAAGGGGATTGAACTTAGTAAAGCACCCTGTTTGCTCTATGGGTATGGGTCTTACGGATACACGATTCCTGATGTTTTCAGTGCAACGCGCTTAAGCTTACTAGATCGAGGATTTGTTTTCGCCGTTGCACACATCCGTGGAAGTAAATATATGGGGGAAGAATGGTATGAAAACGGGAAATTTCAGCATAAAATAAACACGTTTACAGACTTTATCAATGCGGCAGAATTTATGGGTCACATGGGTTACTGTGATAAAGATAAGATCTATGCGCAAGGTGGAAGTGCCGGCGGTTTACTTATGGGTGCAGTTTCAAATATGGCGCCTTACTTATGGAAAGGTGTTGTGAGTCAAGTTCCTTTTGTTGATGTAGTCACTACGATGTTAGACGAAACAATTCCTTTAACCACTGGGGAATGGGAAGAATGGGGCAATCCAAACGATTATGATTTTTACTACTATATGTTAAAATATTCTCCCTATGATAATATACACGCGATGGATTATCCAGCCATGTACATCACAACAGGCTATCATGATTCGCAAGTGCAATATTGGGAGCCCGCTAAATATGTTGCTAAACTTCGCGAGTTAAAAACAGATGCAAAGCCATTAATCTTTGAGTGCAATATGGATGCAGGACATGGAGGTGGTTCGGGAAGGACAAGTGAACGCATGGAAATTGCCAAGGTTTATGCATTTATTCTCGGTCTTGAAGGCATTCGTAAGTAGTATTTTCTTATTACTGTTTTACACAGTAAATTTTGGCCAAGATAGTGGGGCATTTATAGAGGATTTTCGCGATTCAAAGGTGTTTTATGCCGATTTAGGTATGAGCACAGCGCCATTTAATATTCGCAATACCTTTCCAAATTCAATTGATAAAATCAGCTACAAAAATAACTTCAAGCCAATTCTTGGTATTGGCTTCGCTTACAAGTGGATTTCATTGCGTGTTGCGTTACCTATACTAGGAAATATTCGACCTAAAGCAGATTATGGCGAAACGAAACAATTTAATATTGGCATAGATTACACCTACAAAAAAACCTATTTAGATTTAGAATTCAAAGGATTAACAGGATATGTTATCAAAGATGCTGCTTCATGGGATACAAGTTTTAACTCAATTAACCCGAATGCTCTAAGGCCTAATCTAAGCGCTTATAATTTATCGTTCAATGCTTGGTATTTTGATAATATCCATTTCAAAATGAATGCACTTCAAGGGAAAAGAGCTCATTTTAAACAAAAAGTGCAAACATGGTATATTAAAGGAACAGGTAATGTTTTTGGCATTGATCATTTAAACGAAAGTATAATCCCAAGCCCACTACAAAGCAGTAGCAATAGCAAATTACAGGCAAGAAATTTTTCCGCAATGGATATTGGATTGATTCCTGGCTTTGCCTATGCCAATCGCATCAAAAACTGGCAATTTTCAGGATGGGTCGGTTTAGGGGGCGTAATTCAAGGAAAGTTTTATACACCTGTGAATGGTCAAGCGACTGGATTTCTTGGCTTGGCGCCGCGCTACGACATTCGATTCATTGCTGGCTATTCAAGCGATGATTACTTCATTTTTTTCGTGACTGATTTTGACAATAAATCCATTAGATTTAACGATCTCATTTACCGGCAATACTATTACAGTTTAAAATTAACTGGAGGATTCAGGTTTGACCATCCTAAAAAGAAGCAACCAAAAGTTAAATCCTGATTAATCCAATAGCTTGTCTAAGGTTTGGTCATCAACCAAATTAGGCATCGTTACTTTTAGTAAAGGCTCGGCTTCCATGGCGCGCTGAATGGCAAAGGTTGCATTTTCATTTCTCGCCCAATTCCTTCTAGCAATTCCATTATTTACATCCCAATGCAACATCATTTTTATATTTCTTTCCGAATCAGAACTGCCATCAATCAACATTCCAAATCCACCATTGATAACTTCCCCCCAACCTACACCACCACCATTATGAATGGAAACCCAAGTGGCACCTCGAAAACTATCACCAATTACATTTTGTATGGCCATATCTGCGGTAAATTTTGATCCGTCATAGATATTAGACGTTTCTCGGTAAGGAGAATCCGTACCCGAAACATCATGATGATCACGCCCTAAAATGATAGGTCCAATTTCGCCACTTTGAATCGCATCATTAAATGCCTTAGCAATTTTCATTCTTCCCTCAGCATCTGCGTATAATATCCTTGCTTGTGAGCCAACCACTAAGTTATTTTCTTGTGCACCCTTTATCCATTGAATGTTATCTGCTAATTGCTCTTGTATTTCCATTGGAGCTGTACGCATCATTTCTTCTAACACCGATGAAGCAATAGCATCCGTTTTGGCTAAATCTTCCGGTTTACCTGAAGCACATACCCAACGAAATGGTCCAAATCCAAAATCAAAACAAAGTGGGCCAAGAATATCTTGAATATAAGATGGATATTTAAACTCAATATTGTTTTGATGCATTACCTCAGCACCAGCACGCGATGCTTCCAATAAAAAAGCATTACCATAATCGAAAAAATAAGTCCCTTTCTCAGCATGTTTATTGATGGCTTTCGCATGCCGACGTAAACTTTCTTGCACATGCCTTTTAAAAGAGATCGGATCCGATGACATTAGCTCATTTGATGCCTCAAAGGATAAATCTACAGGATAATATCCTCCAGCCCACGGATTATGCAAAGAAGTTTGATCAGAACCCAAATCGATATGAATTCCAGCAAGATCAAATGCTTCCCAAACACTTACCACATTTCCGACAAAAGCGATAGAAACTACTTCTTTAGCTGTTTTTGCAACGCGAACACGTGCACATAAATCTTCCACATTATCAATTACTTCATCGACCCAACCCTGCGAATGTCTTGTATGCACGGCCTTTTCATTTACTTCTGCTGTTACACTTATTACCCCGGCTATATTGCCCGCTTTTGGCTGAGCGCCAGACATTCCACCTAAACCAGCTGTAACGAATAATTTTCCATGTAAATCATCCTTGGTTTTTGACAAACGTCGGATGGCATTTAAGACCGTTATTGTGGTTCCATGTACAATTCCCTGCGGACCAATATACATATATGATCCCGCTGTCATTTGTCCGTACTGTGTTACACCAAGTGCATTAAACTTTTCCCAATCGTCTGGCTTTGAGTAATTCGGAATCATCATCCCATTGGTAAGCACTACCCGAGGAGCCTTTGGATGAGATGGAAATAAACCCATTGGATGACCGGAATACATCACTAAGGTTTGTTCATCCGTCATTTCAGCCAAATACTTCATGGTCAAACGATACTGAATCCAATTCTGAAAGACGGAGCCGTTTCCTCCATAGGTAATTAATTCATGTGGATGCTGGGCAACTGCAGGATCGAGGTTATTTTGGATCATTAACATAATCGATCTAGCCTGCAATGAATTTCCCGGATACTCTGAAATAGGACGAGCGAACATTTGGTAATCTGGCCTATAACGATACATGTAAATTCTACCGTAAGTCATTAATTCTGATAAAAATTCTTCAGCCAATACCCCATGCTGCTCTTTTGGAAAATAACGAAGGGCATTTTTTAAGGCTAGTTTTTTTTCATCTGCCGTTAATATTTCTTTTCGTTTTGGCGCATGATTTACTGAAAAATCATATTGCTTAAGGGCTGGCAAGTTTAAGGGTACGCCCTGCTTTATTTGTTCTTGAAATGGTGTTTCCATGTACTATCTATATTCTAAAATATTAGAAAACTATTTACCTCAGCTCATTATTGACCTGTACCAATTAAAAATATGACAGGGATTTTTGTAATGTCAAAAGCATGCTCACGCCAATCCAATACCGCCATCGTTTGAATACGTTGATTAATCGTTGTTAAATTGGCGGCAATACATAATTGTGTTGAATCAGCGCATTCATTGAGCAGATCCTCTAAGACATGCATGCTACGAAAAGGGGTATCCATAAAAATATGTGTCGCCCCTTTTCTTCGGGTATCCATCTCCATGTCCTTCATTTTTCGAATTCTATCTTTTCGTTCTCTCGGAAGGTAGCCATGAAAGGTAAAATGCTGCCCAGAAAAACCGCTGCCGATTAGTGCCAATAAAATGGATGAAGCACCTACCAACGGAACAACCTCAATCTTTTGAGAATGCGCTAAAAACACTAAATCTGAACCTGGATCAGCGATCCCTGCACAACCAGCTTCTGAAATAATGCCGAGATTTTCACCTTTCGTTAAGGTAAGTAGCATATCCATTAAATCACTTTCTTTTGTTGTTTTATTAATTTGATAAAAGGTTGACTCGTCGATTGGAAATTCTCGGTCCATTTTTCGTAATAAGCGGCGAGCAGATTTTATTTCCTCAACAGCAAAAAATCGCAAAGATGTTGCTATTTTAATAACATCAGCTGGAATAATATCCGTTACTGATTCTCCACCAAGCGTATTGGGAATTAAGTATAATTTACCTGTTTTTGTCATTGATTAGGTTGTTTTTAACGGCTTCGGTTAAGGTATCTAAGAGCACATACACATTTTCAAAATCAGCCATAGAGCCATAATATGGGTCAGGAACTTGTTGATTAGATCCTGGGTGTAATTCATTTAAAATCAAGCGGACCTTCTTTTTAGCTTCAGGGCTAGGCGCTAACTTCAGTATATTTTTTTCATTGGATTGATCCATAGCAAATATCAGATCAAAATCATCAAAGTCTTTCGCGCAAAATTGCCTGCCTTTTAAGTCGTGAATTGGCGTGCCGAATTGCTTGCCTATTGCTATCATTCGGTGATCTGGTGACGAACCAACATGATAATTAGCAGTTCCTGCAGAATCAACAATCCAATCCAATTTTGCTTCTGAAATTTTTCGTTTCATTAAACCTTCGGCCATGGGCGAACGACAGATATTTCCTAAACAAACCATGAGTATTCGCATGATGCAAATTTACGTACAATAAAGCAAATGAAGTCTATTGCTTCACAACTCTAGTTTGACGTCCTTTCCATGTTGGCTTAAAAAAAGGAAGTAGAAAGAGAAGTAAAAACTGATAAAAAGGAAAAATTACTTGATAAATAGGCAATAGCATGAGGGCATTAAAGCGCTTAAAGCGCTTAAAGTAGGGGCTAAAAAAAATAAAATCTAGCAAACATTTAATGCCAAAAAGGACCCAAAAAAGACCATAATTACTTGATATCAAAAGGAAAATAATTAAGGCTAAAAAACCCATTGCAAAAATAGCTTGCCCAAATCCTATGGCATTTGCAAGTGGGTCATTGACATGACCTGTCTTTGCAATCCATCTAATCCGTTGGTTCAAGAACTCCCTCCAAGACCTTGGTGTTTCAGTAGTTACCAAAAGTTGACTACTTGTAGAAAGTATAATCTCTTTATTTTCAGCGCGCAAGTCTTTCATTAGATAGACATCATCACCACTTGCAATATGTTCATGAAGTAAAAATCGAGAACACGATTCATACGATGATTTAGAAATTAATAAATTAGCTCCGCTTGCTACAATTGGCCTACACCAGCCACTTACTCCTGCATTCAAGGCATTAATTAATAGAACATCAAATTCAAAAAAAGAGTGAAATAAATTATCCGCTTTCATGAGCACAGGTAAAATGTATAGATCGGCAAACTCCAAATTGGTCAGGGAGTATAAGTAATTTTTTCCGAAAGAAACATCAGCATCTAATGTTAATATATAGTTTGTTTTCGCCTCATGAATACCAAATTTAATTGCCTGTTTTTTTCCACTCAAGCCGCTTGGCAAATCAATAATCAAAATGGGCAAACCTTGTAGTTTGTTTTTGATTAATGTTGAAGAATCGTCTGAGGAATGATCATTAACAAAAATATAGCTGTTTACTTTTCGCTCGCTCGTTACGATACTATTCAATAAACCCTCTAATCGATTCGCTTCGTCTCGAAAAGGAATAATAAGCGTTATCTCTTCTAATAACACCCGTGCATTTTTAGCTTTTTTTTCTTTGACTTGTTGCCTAAACCAACCCAGAAACACCAAAGCGCCGACAGATATAGCATATGCAACCAAAAACAAGAGGACAAAACACTCAGCCATTTATTTTTTTTATTTTAAGAGATGCCCAAATGGCAGGGATGATTAAATTTAATAACCATGTGCTCAGTGAACTTAACAAAACCGGAATAGGCGCAATCCCTGCGAGACCAAGTATGGCAACAGCAATTGATTCACGCACGACAATTTTACCTAAAAACAAAGACGGAGTTAGGGTAACCGCCATAAAAACAAGTGCTATCCAAGCCAAAAAATGAATGGAAAAAGTTCCTGTACTTGCATAGATACACAAGGAAAATTGAGTAATAAAAAGTAAATATCGCAAAAAAGAAATACCCATTTGATTCGATCTAGATGGCCCCCTCCTGAGCATTATAGCAAGTGATTTGAGCCGTCTAATTGGCAAATATCGCAGGGTTAATTCTCCAAAAAAATAAAAAAGTAAACACAGTATCGCAAAACATATCATGCCTATTAATTCGAAGGAATTTGCATTAATATCATTGCTTTTAGCAAGAAGAACATAAGCCAAAGCACCAACTATTATACTAATAGAAAACTGAGCAAAATTAGCGGACAAAGTATAGAGGCTTAGTTTTAACCTTTTGCCTTTTTCAAAGTAATATATTCTCCCTAAAAAATTTCCTGCCATTGCGGGAGTGAGCAAGCCCGTTACCATTCCAGCATAAAACGCATTAAGACGATTTGGATGATCACCATCGCCAATAGTTTGGAGCATTAAAAGCCATTTCTTGTATTCTAAGAACCAATTTATGGGAACGCATAAAACAACTAAAAGCAAAGGCCAAAAATGAACAAATTCGATCTGATTTAATGATATATTTTTTTTTTCTAATTGAAAATAAAGTAGTGTGCAAATTAGAAGAAATGCTAGAATTCTTACTGCAACTGCTAAAAACGACTTTAATTTATTAGTTTTAACCACTGATTTTGATTTGAATGGTTGAAGATAAAATAATTCTTGGAATTGACCCCGGAACATCCGTAATGGGGTATGGTATTATTCATGTTCAAAATGGGAAAATGAGTATGTTAAATTTTGGTGTTATCCAATTAAGTAAGTTAGAAAATCACCCTGATAAATTAAAGCGCATATTGGATCGATTAAATGGTTTAATCTTAGAATATAAACCGGATGAAATGGCTATTGAAGCACCTTTTTTTGGAAAAAACGTTCAGTCCATGTTAAAATTAGGTAGGGCTCAAGGAGTAGCAATTGCAGCAAGTTTAAACCATAATGTTCCCTTTGAAGAATATGCTCCAAGAAGAATAAAACAATCGATTACAGGCAACGGAAGCTCGTCAAAAGAACAGGTAGCGGCAATGCTACAAAAACTATTAAACATAGCAGAACTCCCCACCTATTTAGATGCTACAGACGGATTGGCTGTTGCTGTTTGCCATCATTTCTCTAAAGGCATTGGCGCACATAATAAAACTAAAGGAGGCGGGTGGAAAGCCTTTATTAATGCTGACCCTAAAAGAGTAAAAAAATGACACCAATACAAATTTTTACCGATGGTTCAGCAAGAGGAAATCCCGGACCGGGAGGTTATGGAATTGTACTTAAATTTAATGGTAAAGAGAAAGAAATTAGTGGGGGATTTAAATTAACCACAAATAATCGCATGGAATTACTAGCGCTTATTATAGCTCTTGAAAACCTAAAATCAAAATCTTACCCAATAGAAGTATATTCCGATTCAAAATATGTTATCGATTCAATTA
>JBILCD010000089.1:0-9564 GCA_044353285.1 Crocinitomicaceae bacterium
TGCGGCCTGGTCAAGTTGAGATTCTATTAAATAAAGTTGTGCTAAAGCAAAATGTGATGCATCATCTAATGCGTTTGTTTTAATGCAAGCTTCAAAATCAAGAATAGCTTTTTTATTATTTCCCGTGATGTAATTACGCACTCCCTGGTGGAAGAGCGACTGCTGTTTATTTACAGTGCTCATCGGAGTCGTTTTATTTGGGCTTGTTTTACAAGCGCCCAAGACGGCTAGGATTAATAAAAAGAGGGCTATTCTATTCATTTATTGTAGAAAAATCACCAAGGCTGACAATAGTCGCTTCTTTATTGAGAACGGTATTTGAGCCTATCATAGAATTATTAACAATTACATTATTCATACGGCAATTATCTTGAATAATTGAGTCTGAAATTCTGCAATTTGATAGGATTGCATTTTTACCAATCGAGGCATATGGACCAACCACAGAATTTTCAATGACCACATCATCACCAATAAAACAGGGCTCAATGACAATGGAATTTTTGTTGCTAAAATTGATTCGCGTTGGATTTGGATACTTTTTATAATCATGCATTAATACGTGTTTATTTGTTTGCACAGTTACCTCTTTATTGCCACAATCTAACCATTCGTTAACTTTTCCTGGGAGAAATAAACATCCTTTTTCTGTCAGGCGTCTGAGTGCATCAGGAAGTTGATATTCGCCACTTTTGACGATGTCATTTTCTACTAGATATTCCAATTCACTCAATAACTTTTCACCATTTTTAAAATAATACACCCCAATCATGGCTAAATCAGAAACAAATTCCTGCGGTTTCTCAACAAAATCAATAATTACGCCAAGTTCGTTTAATTTAACAACGCCAAATTCGCTCGGGTTCTCAATCTGCTTTACCCATAAAATACCATCATCTTCAGGGCTTATTTTAAAGTCTGCTTGAAATAAGGTGTCGGCAAATGCAACTACGACAGGCCCGACAAGGAGTTCTTTTGCGCATAAAACAGCATGACCCGTACCTAGCGGATCCTCTTGGTAATGTATCGAACCTCGAGCGCCGAATTTTTCAGCCACGGCAATTAAATCTCGCTCAACATCTTCCCCAAAGTGCCCAACAACAAAGGCTATTTCATTTATTTTATCCCCACAGATATTGGCAATATCTTCTACAAGTCTATATACTATTGGCTTTCCGCCAACAGGAATAAGTGGTTTAGGAACCGTTAGGGTATGTGGCCTTAATCGACTACCTCGTCCCGCCATTGGTATAATAATATTCATCTTTCTTTTTATTTTTTTCCTGTACTACCAAAACCAGCCCCACCTCTTTCAGTGTCACTAAGTAATTCTTCTTCCTTCCAAATGGCCTGTGAAAATTGGCAAAAAACCATTTGAGCGATTCTATCACCGGGATTTATAGTATAATTTTCAGAGGATAAATTAATTAAAATCACGCCCACTTCTCCACGATAATCAGAATCAATTGTTCCTGGGGAATTTAAAACACTTATCCCATAATTTAATGCTAGCCCACTACGTGGTCTAATTTGGCATTCATAACCTAGCGGAATTTCTAAAAAAAGCCCTGTTGGTATGAGCTTTCGTTCAAAAGGATTTAAAGAAATCGGCTCAAGAATATTCGCCCGTAAATCTAATCCCGCCGAACCGATCGTTTCATAATTTGGCAATCCATACGCTGAGGTATTTTTTATTTTGACTTCCATTTTTTCCTTTTCCTATCAAAAGTAATGAAATCCTAAGCGTACTTATTGTGGTTGCATTGGAGTAATTAACAATTCAATTAACAATTTCAATAAACCCTTATTTATGTTGATAATTTCATCTTCCGTAACATACTCATTAATTCTTTTTAACATTAAATTTGCACGATATGATGCCAAAAGGAAAGTTGATTATTATCGGTGGGGCCGTTGATAAGGGAAGTTTTACTGAGAATGCCTTTGCCGAAAAGGTAGACGAGAACCTTAATTTCTTTGAAAAAGGCATATTAAAACGAATCATTGATGAGTCAAAGCACCAAAAGTTATCACGCATAGAGATTGTTCCCACAGCTTCAAAAATTCCAGATCTTGTTGGGTCAGAATATGCTAAGGCATTTGGTCATTTAGGAGCTCAAAATGTTGGTGTTATAAACATTGAAAATAGGGAGCAGGCACTCGATTTGATTATTCTTGATAGAATAAAAAAGGCGGATGTTATTTTTTTTACCGGAGGAGACCAGTTGCGACTAACGTCAATTTTTGGAGGCACAGCGATTCACGATTTGTTATTGCAAAAGTATAATGAAGAAGATTTTTTATATGTCGGAACTTCTGCGGGTGCAGCCTGTGCATCTAAAAACATGATTTATCAGGGATCAAGTCATGAAGCTTTGCTTAAGGGCGAAATTAAAATCACGAGTGGATTAGGGTTTATTGATAATGTAATAATTGACACACATTTTGTTCAACGTGGAAGAATTGGAAGGCTTTTTCAAGCTGTTGTTGGCAACCCAAAGACTTTGGGCATAGGTCTGGGAGAAGACACTGGTCTATTGATTAAACAGGGTGATTCAATGGAGGCTCTCGGTTCTGGATTGGTTATTATTGTAGATGGAAGGCATATTCTTGACACTAACATTACCGATGTCGCGCTTGGAGAACCGATATCCATTAAAAACTTAGTCGTTCATGTAATGAGTCAAGCAGATATTTATTGCTTGTCAAAACATGACTTTAAGATTAACAATAAACCAAATGTAGAATGAAGATCATGATACATGGTGGGTTTTTTAGTGAATCCTCACAATCGGAAGAAATAAAAGGCTTAAAGCAAGATGCTTTGGGGGAGATTATTCAGAAATCATATCATTTTTTATTGTCGAATACAGCTCTTGACACGGTTGTTTATGCAGTACAATTATTAGAGGACAATCCTCTTTTTAATGCAGGCATTGGTTCTCAGCTCCAAAAAGACGGTAAAATCCGAATGAGTGCCGCACTTATGGATGGACAATCTAAAAAGTTTAGCGGTGTATTAAACATTGAATCAATCCAAAACCCCATTCATGTTGCAAGGGCCCTTCAAATGGTAGACGATAGAGTATTGGGCGGAGAAGGCGCAATCAATTTTGCTAAAAATATGGGAAAAGAAATTGTTGATGTTGAAATACCCGAGCGGCGAAAGGAATATGAAAACAGGGTCAAGTCTGCTGGAATTGGAACTGTTGGTTGTGTTGTATTGGATAATAAGGGACATCTTGCCGCGGCTACTTCTACCGGAGGAAAGGGCTTTGAACTACCAGGGAGAATTTCCGATTCTGCAACAGTAGCAGGCAATTACGCCAATGATTTTTGTGCAATAAGCTGCACGGGTGTTGGCGAAGATATTGTGAGTGGCGCTTTAGCAGCTAAAATTGTCACTAGAGTAACAGATGGCATGTCTATTAAGGATTCATTTGCTAAATCATTTCAGGAACTAAAGGAATTCGATGGTTTTGCAGGCGCAATTGGCCTTGATGCTTTAGGAAACATGTATTACCAAGAATCTCACCCTAAAATTGTCTATGCCTCTTTTGATGGAGCTAACCTTTGTGTTTTTAGCTAATGTCCTCGTTTATCTTTTAAAAAATCGTTTCTCCTTTTTTGAATAATATCGCTCCCAATTGATTAAATTTGTCCAAATTATAACTGACTTATGTTAGAGATTCAGCGACTACGATCACATAAAGAAGAGATCCTTACCGGTCTTTCTAAACGGAACATTAATGCCACAAATACCATTAATGAACTATTGGAAATGGATGCGCTTTGGCGCGAAAATAAAACGCAACTCGAAAACATTTCCGCAGAATTAAATCAATTATCGCGCAAAATAGGAGATTGTTTTAAAAATAATCAAGCGCAAGAGGCACAACAATTAAAAAATGAAACGCAGGAATTAAAGGTACAAGAAGCGGCTTTAAAAACCCATGTTGATGAACTAGATTCGAAAATAACAACCATACTCTATTCCTTGCCAAACGTTCCACACGTAGATGTTATTCAAGGGCGACTGCCAGAAGATAATCAATTAATCGAATCACAAGGGGAGTTACCCACCTTCTCTTTTACCGCTATTCCTCACTGGGATCTAGCAAAGAAATATCAACTTATTGATTTTGAATTAGGAGTAAAGGTTACTGGAGCGGGTTTTCCTTTTTATCGTGGAAAAGGGGCTAAATTGCAGCGAGCATTGATTGCATTTTTTCTTGACGAGGCCGATAAAGCTGGTTATGAAGAGTTCATCGCTCCGCTTTTAGTTAACGAGGCTAGTGGAATTGGAACGGGTCAGCTTCCCGATAAAGAAGGTCAAATGTATTATGCACCTGAAGATGAGTTGTATTTAATACCAACAGCAGAGGTTCCGCTAACCAATATTTATCGTGATGTTCTTTTGCCAAATGAAGACTTTTCTATCAAACTTACCGGATACACGCCTTGTTTTAGAAGGGAGGCGGGATCTTACGGAAAGGATGTGAGGGGCTTAAACAGACTGCATCAATTTGATAAGGTTGAAATCGTTAGAATTGAACATCCTAAAAATTCAGAAAAGGCATTAAATGAAATGGTTTCTCACGTTAGGGATTTACTAATCAAATTGGAGTTACCTTTTCGTATCCTGAGACTTTGCGGTGGAGATATGGGGCATGCTTCCGCCATGACATTTGATTTTGAAGTTTTTTCGGCAGCACAAGAAAAATGGTTGGAGGTTAGTTCTGTTTCTAGGTTTGACACCTTTCAATCCAATCGTTTAAAATTGCGTTTTAAAGATGCTCAGAAAAAATCACAATTGTGCCATACACTGAATGGCTCGGCACTTGCGCTTCCACGAATTTTGGCGGCAATTTTAGAGAATAATCAAACGCCAGACGGAATAACTATTCCTAAGGTTCTTCGAGCTTACACAGGATTCGATCGGATAACATAAACCCAAACACATGAAATTAAGGAACCTTGTATTTTTGATGATTATTACTATATCTTGCTCTGATTTCAGTAAAAAGGAGCAAATAAATAAGGTAAATAAACTCGAAAAGGAACTTGGTAAATTAGAGCAAGATCTAATGGCGAATAAAATTGATACGCTATCGGGATTACGCTCGGCAATTAATTCAGTAGAAATAAGGATTAAAAACAATCTTTATTTAGACACTATTAATATGGCCTTTGGAAAAAAAATGGACGATTATAAGCGAATGAGAAGGTCTTTGGGCCCCATTGGCAAATCGTTTGAACAACTCAAAATGGGCGTAATCGAAGAAAAAGAAGCGCTAAAAAATTTAAAGTTGGATATTCAAAATGGAGAAGGGGAAAGGAATTTGTATGATCAGCACATTACCTTCGAATCAACTAAAATCAAGCAATTGAACACGCTCCTAATTTCTTATAAAGGAAGTAAATCCGAAGCAATGGAAGCATTTAGGCGTCTTCATAAAGAACTGGATTCATTGTCAATGACATTGATAAATTCGACTAATGATTAGTAAAACCCTACTTTCTTTGTCCTTGCTGTGTTTTAGTTTGTCTATTGTTGCACAAACTGATTCCGATTCTAAATTAGCACAATATTATTATGAAAACGGAGAGTTTGATAAAGCGCTTACCTATTATGAAAAAATATACGATAATAATCAAAGCAAACTAATTTTTAATCGATATGTTGATTGTCTTCTTCAAACGAAGGATATAAAAAAGGCTGAGAAAACAATTAAAAAGCAAATTTCGCTAAACCAGAAAGACCTATCGCTTCAATTACAGCTGGGTAGTTTTTATGAGCTCAATGATGAAGCCAGCAAAGCAAAGAAAGTATTCAATGAAGTAATTGAGCAAGCAACGAAAAACCCGTCGAGTGTAACAGAAGTTTTTCGCATATTCCTTAAAGAAAACAAGACGGATTTAGCAAAAGATATATTAGTGAAAGCGAGTAAATTAATGCCAGGATACCCTTTTCAATTACTCTATGCTGAATTATATGGCGCATTAGGTGACAACAAAAAACTAATCGAATCCTACCTTGACTTATTAGATAAATACCCGGAATATCAAGAGGCAGTTCAGCTATCTTTGAGTGCGCGATTTGATTTCGCTGAAAATGCAAGCGATTTAGCCATGGTTAAAGGAGCCTTTTTGGAAAAAATTCAAAAGCCAAATAGTAATCTAGTTTTTAATGAGATGTTGATCTGGTTGTTTTTACAAAGTAAAAATTTTTCAGCAGCCTTTATTCAGGTTGTGGCATTGGATAAGCAAGTTCAAAGTATGGGCGGAAGGGTCTTGGATTTAGGAAAAACATGTGTGGAGAACGAAAGCTTTGAAGCGGCAAGAAAATGCTTTCAATATGTTATCAATCTAGGCATTGAGTCCCCCTATTATTATGAAGCAGAAAGTGCCCTTTTAAATACTCGGTATATTGAACTTACTCAATATAGAGTTTATAGTAATGAGGAATTAGAAACAACGCTAAAAGAATATAAGACGGTAATTGACAGAGTGGCCAATCCAAGAAAGTCCATTAATGCTGTTTTAGAATATACTAAGATAATGGCTTTTTATGCCGGAAAGAAGGCGCAAGCAATAGAAATATTGGAGCAATATACCAATACCCCAGGGCTTTCGGATCTTTATAAAGCGTTTGTAAAAATGTTATTGGCGGATGTTTATGTATTGTCCGGTAGAATTTGGGATGCATCTATTCTTTATATGCAAATTGATAGCGACTTTAAGTTTGATGTAATTGGTAATGAAGCAAAATATAAGAATGCGCGCGTTTTTTACTTTGATGGGGAATTTGATTATGCGCAGTCTCAATTAAATGTGCTAAAAGAATCAACCTCTAAATTAATAGCAAATGATGCCCTTCAGCTCTCCGTTGCGATTACAGATAATTTCGGATTAGATAGTAATTATCAAGCCATGATGTGGTATGCCAGTGCCGAATTGTTTATCGAGCAAAATCAATTAGATAGTGCCTTTTATCTATTTGACAGCATTCAATTAAATTACCCATTCCATTCACTCAATGACGAGATTCTTTTTAAGAAAGGTCAAGCTATGGAGCGGCAAAAAAAATGGACGGAAGCGTGTGCATATTATGAAAAAATAATAAGTAAATATCCTACAGATATATTAGGTGATGATGCCATGTATAGGCTCGCTAAAATCAACGACTTATATTTTAAAGACAAAGAAAAAGCGCTGCTGTATTACAAAGACATTTTATTCAACTACTCTAATAGTCTTTATTCGGATGAGTCACGAAAAAAGGTGCGCGAATTACGAGGAGACAAAGTGCTTTCGGACTAATCCACGTTTTGTTTACGGCAACTCTCTCGTAAATGAAGGAATGCCCGTGATGTCCATACCCGTTATAAGTAAGTGTATATCATGAGTGCCTTCATAGGTGAGAACGGATTCTAGATTGGCCATGTGTCGCATCATTGAATACTCACTTGTTATGCCCATTCCACCGTGAATTTGCCTTGCTTCACGCGCAATATCTAAGGCAATTTCCACATTATTCCTCTTTGCCATTGAAATCTGACCGGTAGTCGCTTTTCCTTCATTACGCAACTGGCCAAGTCTAAAAGTCAATAGTTGTGCTTTGGTTATTTCTGTTAACATTTCAGCAAGTTTTTTCTGAACTAACTGAAACGATCCAATTGGAACCCCAAATTGAATCCTTTCTTTTGAATAACGAACAGCCTGATCGTAGCAATCCATGGCCGCGCCCAAGGCACCCCATGCAATACCAAAACGCGCAGAGTCAAGACAGCTCAATGGAGCCCCTAAACCAGATCGATTCGGCAAGATATTGCTTTTAGGAACCCTAACATTTTCAAAAATCAATTCGCCTGTGGATGATGCTCTTAAAGATAGTTTTCCATGCATTTCTGGCGTAGAAAAACCTTCCATTCCTCTCTCAACGATCAATCCGTGTATTCTTCCAGACTCATCTTTCGCCCAAACAACCGCAATGTGTGCAAATGGCGCATTGGAAATCCACATTTTAGCACCATTTAGGATAACATGGTCGCCATCTTCCTTAAAATTAGAAAGCATTCCGCCAGGATTCGAACCAAAGTCTGGTTCTGTTAATCCAAAACAACCCATCATTTCACCTGTAGCAAGTTTGGGCAAAAACCGTAATTTCTGTTCTTCAGAACCATATTTCCAAATGGGATACATCACCAAGGAAGATTGAACAGAAGCTGTTGAACGCAAGCCTGAATCGCAGCGCTCCAATTCTTGCATAATGATTCCGTATGAAATATGATCAAGCCCAGCCCCACCATATTCAACAGGGATATAAGGCCCAAAAGCACCAATTTCTCCTAGTCCCGACAAAAGATGCATTGGGAAAGTAGCTTTTTCGTAATGCTCTTCTATTATCGGCGAAACTTCTTTTTTAACCCATTCTCTTGCGGTATCTCGAATTAACTTTTGTTCATCGGATAATAAGTCGTCTAAGAGATAGTAATCTGGGTGCTTAAATTGGTCTGTTTTCATACCATGAATTTTAGAGTACAAAAGTAATCAATAAATAAAATTTATTTTAAAGTAGTTTCTATTTAATTTTGCAATTAATTATACTTTCGTTTTTAATGGACCAATCGTTAGCATTGCATCTTCGTGAAACACAGCTTTCTTATGAATGGCTCTTTGCTTGTACTTTTTCATTGCTTCTCTTAGCTGTCGCGTATGTCCGCCAGGACAATTTAATTCGCTTAGTTTTAATTGGTTTTGTATCACTTCAAAAAGAAGATTCCTTTAATAGTGAAAGCGAGCGCATGGGGCCTGCAATATTTTGGCTTCTTACCTTAAACTTTGTGGTTGGAGCGTCTTTGGCACTTACTTTTGTTCTAGAACAGATATTCCCGTCTGTTAATGCCCATCCAATTTTGGCCGTAGTTCCCTTAGCTTTTTTAATTTATTGGAACGCTGGACAATGGATTATCTTTGCTTTAGTTGGCAAACACCCTATCATAAGACAATTGAAGCAGCACTTGAGATTTTCCATTTCTTTGGGAGGCTTGTTTTTCTTGTTTGTAGCGATTGTTTTTTCATTAAATCAATCCTTAAGCAATATCTCCATAGCGGTTATTTTCACAGGGTTTCTTTTGATGAATCTTAATAGGATTTTTAAAGGGGTCATAGCCGCTCTTGCTATGACTATTCCGTGGTATTACATTTTTATGTACTTTTGCCTCGTAGAAATTTTACCATTAGTAGCAATTTTTGTTTTTTACGGTGATAGTTTGTCTGCATTTGTTAAGTAGCGACCTTTAAATTTTAAGACTTGGCAATAAAAACAATATTAGTGTCTCAACCTCAACCCGAAGGTGATAAATCACCCTATTTCGAGTTGGCGGCTAAATACAAAATCAAGATTGATTTTCGACCTTTTATTAAGGTGGAAGGAGTTTCTGTAAAGGAATTTCGCTCACAAAAAATAAACTTAAATGAATTCACGGCGATAATAATCACCTCTAAAGTAGCGGTAGACCACTTCTTTAGAATTGCCGAAGAATCTAGATTTGAGGTGCC
>JBILCD010000090.1:0-9512 GCA_044353285.1 Crocinitomicaceae bacterium
ATACGGAACGATTTATTTGAAAAATCGCCCTGGTAAATGGGAGAAAATATAAAATAAAAAGCGAATGGAAGAACTAAAATAATGAGTGAAATGAACCACCTCAGCTTCTTTTTTACATTGGATTTTTTCAGAAAAATAAAGGCAGCAATTAAACCCAATCCAATAAAAATGACGTATGGCAGTAACTTAGACAATGTCCAAGATAAGCCAAGGGAGGAAAAGAAAATTTCAAGTGTATTCATAGAAACTAAAAAGAGGCTCCTGCCCCTTTATCAAATTTATTGATTGAGTTCAATTATTGAATCTCACAATCAAATGCATCAATTGAATTGGCTGTATCACCCTCATCGCAGGATGTTTTAGCCTTATTTTTTGTACCCGTTATAGTAGTTGATGTGGAACCAATGACAGTTCCTGAAGAAACTGTTTGAGTACATTTACAAGTCCATTCTTTAGAGCAAGAAGATAGGGTAAACACTGCAATACCTGCAATAAAAAATACTTTTTTCATAACTAACTAATTTTAATTCTCACAATAGTAAAAATAATTTTTGAATCGAACTTAATTGTAATCCAAATTATCAAACAACTTCAGCTTTAATTTTTCTAGATAAAAAAATCTCAAGTGTATTCATAGAAACTAAAAAGGGGCTCCTGCCCCTTTATCAAATTAGTTGATTGAGATCAATTATTGGATCTCGCAATCTTGGGTAACACCACTTGTTGAAGCATCACCCTCATCGCAGGCTGTTTTAGCCTCATTTTTTGTACCTGTTATGGTACTTGTTGTAGTACCACTTCCTAAAGATCCTGACACAGTACATTTACAAGTCCAATCTTTAGAGCAAGAAGCTAGGGTAAGCACTGCAATACCAGCAATAAAAAATACTTTTTTCATAATAAATAATTTTAATTCTTACAATAGTAAAAATAATTTTTGAATCGAACTTAATTACGATCGAAATTATCAAACGACTTCTGCTTTAATTTTTCTTGTTGCATGGATGGAATAATAGACATCAAACAAAAGTCACCTTAATATTTTTATTACTTTTGACAAAAAAAGACCATGGCTAACAATCTATTAAAAGGAAAAAGGGGAATTATTTTTGGTGCATTAAACGATCAGTCTATCGCTTGGAAAGTGGCTGAACGTGCACATGAAGAAGGCGCAATTTTTGTCCTAACCAATGCTCCAATCGCCATGAGAATGGGCGAAATAAATAATTTAGCTACCAAGACAAATAGTCAAGTAATTCCCGCTGATGCTACGAATGTAGAAGAAATTGATCATTTAGTTGCTCAATCAATGGAGATATTAGGCGGTAAAATTGATTTTGTATTGCATTCGATTGGAATGTCGCCGAATGTTAGAAAAGGCAAACATTATACAGAAAGTAATTACGGCTACTACAATCAAACAATGGATGTCTCCGCGATGTCACTTCATAAAACACTTGCCTCTTTGTATAAGCAAAATGCGATGAACGAATGGGGATCTGTTGTGGCACTTAGTTACATTGCTGCACAGCGAATTTTCCCTGATTACAATGACATGGCAGATGCTAAATCCTTATTGGAGTCCATCGCTCGATCTTTTGGTTATCATTATGGTATTAAAAAGAAAGTGCGTGTTAATACCATCTCACAATCACCAACTGTAACTACAGCAGGACAAGGGATTAAAGGCTTTAAGGAGTTCATCAATTTTTCGGAGCAAATGTCACCTTTAGGAAATGCATCGGGCCTTGCATGCGCTGACTATTGTGTTTCTATGTTCTCTGACTTAACTCGCTACGTAACCATGCAAAATCTATTTCACGATGGAGGTTTTTCAAATACTGGCGTAACTCAAGGTGTTATAGAACGATTTGGAGAAGACTAAACTGTCTGCTTCAATCATCAGAATTTACTAAAAATAGACATTGTGAATCTTAGAAAATAAACTTTCATTAATTTAGTTCCGAATTATTCTTTTCTAAAAGCCATACATTTTAATTTTTTAATGCAATTATAATTTAATCCACCAATCTATTATTCCATGAAATCAATTTTCTTTACCACAATTTTAATTTCTACTTTTTATTCTCATTCTCAATTACCAACTATTTATACTTCCGGCGGTGTCAAAATGATTGATTGGGCTAAGGAGAAAAAGAAAATTGAGCTTAACGAAGATGAAAATCCATTTCTTTATGGTAGCGGATGTACCGAAGGTCCTAGCAATGCTAGCGCTTCATCTACCTTGTCGCCACAAGGTGGATCGGACTATAAAGCAGATAATTTATTTGACTGGGATCCACAAACTCCGTGGGTTGAAGGGAAAAGTGATTATGGAATCGGAGAATATTTTCAAGTAGATCTACCATTCAGTGGCTCTAGTGTCAGCATATTCAATGGATATCAAAAAACGTATGAAACGTGGAAAAACAATTCTAGGGTTAAAAAATTTAAAGTTTACGGTGACGGAAGACCACTTTGTTACCTTATTCTAAAAGACTTAATGGGATATCAAACATTCAACATTCCGAATGATAATGATTACGACACCTATACTTTTGAAATAATGGAAGTTTATCCCGGCATAAAATGGAAGGATGTCGCAATTTCTGAAATCTGTAATATTGGGTGTTGTTTCAACATCAATACAAGCATTCAATCCAACGGAAAGCAATTAAATTCAGAGACATTAAAAAAAGGTACTTATGTAACAACTGTTGATATCCAAACAGAAACAACAAGTGAACATTCGATTTCTAACGTCATCGAAATGAAACACTCAAAGCTAATCCGTGTAACCACACTACATGACACGATTGAAATAACACCATACCACCCACTATTCATCAAAGATTACGGCTTTACTTCTTTACTAAAACTCAAAAAAGAGCAACATTTAAATAGCTATGAACAATTACTCGATAATTTATGGGTTTTGATGTGGAACGAAAATGAAAAAAAGCTGAAATTCGAGAAAATCGACAACCTTGAATTACTATTTGGCGAGTTCACTACCTACTCCATCTTAGATATCGAACAGGCAAATACATACATTATGAATGGTTTTGTTTCAAAAATAAGTGCACGTAAAAATACATCGAAAGAAGATTGAAAAACGAAAGAATCTTTAGGGCTTTTTTGTTGGCCATGAATGACATCTTATCTTAAATTTTGTAAAATCTATGTTGTAAGTCGTAGAAATCCAAAGCGTATGATTGCGCTCCACTTTAATGCCATCGGTTTTTAGTACCATCTGATTTAAATAACCAAGTTGGATATTAAAATTTGGATTGAATCGCCAACCTAAGGCTGCAATAAATCGATTTTGATCCAACACATTTTTTGCAACTCCTTTTCCAAATCCTAAGAAAACCTCATCATTTACATTTAAAAACAAGGTGTTATTCGCCATTTCCTTTCGACTCAAAGGGACATTAATCATCAATCTATAACGAACACGGTTTAGAAAATTATCTTTTCCTTGGATAAAGGTACCTGAAGAATTACTCCAATTATCAATCAATCGTTGCTCCATACGATAGCGATGCTGCAAATCAAAACGTCCATATTTAGCCTTTAAATTTACCTGTTCCCAAATACGGTTTTCATGTGCTTGGTGACTGATAGGCTGTTCACCATATTGATACGAAATAATGGAAGCATATCCAGCAGTGAAAGTAACATTTGGATTCTGGTAATATTCTAAACCAACCCTAGCAAGTGATTGTTGCCAATCATTAAAGAAATCAGATCTTCGCCATTGGTACTCCGTATGGACACCCAATTTCTTGCTTATTTTATGGTTTCCAGTATACAAAACCCAGGCGTGAGTTTGATCTGAAATAATTTTTTGTGCCAAACCCAAAAAGGAAATACACAGCATGCCTAAAATAAGAAGCAGCCTATTTCTAATTTTCATTTTTTTCATCGAAACACAAAAATATATTTTAATTAGAATAAAATGAGGCGACAATCATAAAAAGTACTTAATTCTATATCTTTGCCCCATGAACGAAATGCTAAAGACGAAAAGTGTCGAAAATTATATTGAATTAGAAGATAAATATGGTGCGCATAATTATCACCCGCTTCCTGTTGTATTAGCAAAAGGAGAAGGTGTCTTTGTTTGGGATGTGGAAGGTAAAAAATACTTCGATTTTCTTTCCGCTTACTCAGCTGTTAATCAAGGTCATTGTCACCCAAAGATTTTGGAAGCATTAATCGCTCAAGCGAAAGAATTGACATTAACCTCCCGAGCTTTTTATAATGATGCCCTTGGACCGTACGAAGAGTATATGCACCAATTATTCGGTTTTGATAAAATGCTACCCATGAATACTGGTGCGGAAGCGGTAGAAACGGCTATTAAAATTTGTAGAAAATGGGCCTACGAGAAAAATAACATCGAGGAAAATAAAGCTATAATTGTAGTTTGTGATGGTAATTTTCATGGCCGCACCACAACTATCATTTCATTTTCTAGTGATCCAGACTCAAATAAAAATTTCGGGCCCTATGCGCCTGGATTTATCTCAATTCCGTATGATGATCTTGAGGCGCTGGAACAAGTACTCACATTGCCTAATATTGCTGGATTTCTAGTTGAACCGATTCAAGGTGAAGCTGGTGTTTATACCCCATCGAGTGATTACATCGCCAAAGCGCAGCAATTATGCAAAGATAATGGTGTGTTATTTATTGCGGATGAAATACAAACAGGGATCGCTCGAACCGGGAGTCTTTTGGCTGTTTGCGGAAATTGTACCTGTGAAAGTCAATGCGAAAGACAAGCAAGCTACGTAAAACCTGACATCCTAATTTTAGGAAAAGCGCTTTCTGGTGGCGTCTACCCCGTTTCTGCTGTGTTAGCAGATGATGAAATCATGATGGTAATACAACCTGGACAACATGGGTCCACCTTTGGGGGAAACCCAATTGCTGCTAAGGTCGCAATTGCTGCCTTGGATGTTGTTAATGAGGAACATCTCATACAAAATGCACGCGTATTAGGCGAATTATTCCGCCGTGAAATGCAGCGAATTATAGAGAAAAACGATCTTTTAGTGCTCGTCAGAGGAAAAGGCTTACTCAACGCAATTGTAGTAAACGATTCAACTGAAAGTTCAACGGCTTGGGACATTTGTGTCGATTTAATGCACAATGGATTATTAGCAAAACCAACACACGGGAATATTATTCGCTTTGCGCCACCCCTCACCATTACTGAAGCACAATTGATGGAATGCATTGCAATTATTGAAAAAACGATTCTTAACTTCACAAAAAAATAATTGTTTTGGGAGAGAAAATAAAATTCGGAACTGATGGATGGCGCGCAATAATCGCAGATCAGTTTACAGTAGAAAATGTGGCTCGTGTCGCTGAGGCAACTGGCTTATGGTTACTAAAAAATTATTCGTTCCCAAAAGTGGTGATTGGTCACGACTGTCGTTTTGCTGGTGAATTATTTACTGAAACGGTAGCAAAAGTATTTTTAACACAAGGCATTCCAGTGAAAATGGCACGTGGTTTTGTTTCTACACCAATGATTTCATTAGCCGCTTTTCAGCTTGAATGTGAAATCGGTGTGATTATTACCGCAAGTCATAACCCTGCTAGCTATAACGGATTTAAACTGAAAGCCATCTTTGGAGGCCCGCTATCCCCCGAAAATGTGCAAGAAGTAGAAGACATTATTCCTGATTCGTGTAGCGTTGACCTTGGGAAAATTTCAATCGAAAACGCCATTAAGCAAGGGCACATAGAAATCGTGGATATCGAAACACGCTATGTGGAACATGTAAAAAAGAATTTTGATTTAGATGCCATTAATCGTTCTGGGCTCAACTTAGTGTATGATGCGATGTATGGAGCTGGGCAGCGCGTTATGCCGAGGATTTTACCAAATGTGAAGCTCCTGCATTGCGAATACAACCCAACTTTTATGGGGCAAGCACCTGAACCGATAGCAAAAAACTTGAAAGGACTAGAAGAATATATTGCGCTAAACCCAGGAATTCATTGTGCTTTAGCAACGGATGGTGATGCTGATCGCATTGGATTATATAATGGAAGCGGGGAATTTATTGATTCGCACCACATCATCTTATTATTAATTCATTACTTGGTTAATTACAAAAAATTATCGGGTAAAGTAGCCATTGCTTTTAGTGTTACTCCTCGTGTTGAACAACTTTGCGAACATTATGGGCTTGAGGTAGAAATAACGAAAATAGGCTTCAAGGAAATTGCATCGATTATGATTCGCGAGGATGTGCTTCTTGGCGGAGAAGAATCTGGAGGAATCGCTGTAAAAGGACATATTCCAGAACGCGATGGCATTTGGATGGGATTAATTATTTGGGAATTCATGGCCCTTTCTGGCAAAACATTAGACGAATTAATTAATGAAGTTTATACTATTGTAGGCGCCTTCAAATTCGAACGAAGTGATTTGCATATTACAGAAGAACAAAAACAAAAGATCATTGAGAATTGCAAGACAGATAGCTATCAATCCTTCGGAAAATATAAAGTTCGTAATAGAAAAACAACCGACGGATTCAAATACTTCTTCGACGACGAACGATGGCTGATGATAAGACCTTCAGGAACCGAACCTGTACTAAGAACCTATGCAGAAGCTCCGACATTAGCAGAGGTAAGGGAAATCCTTAAAGCAACAGAGGAAACGATTTGTGCTTGATTTTAATTTAAGGATAAAAAAGTTCATTTAAAGGATTTTTTATCCTAAACCAACATCCAATATCATCATCACTAAAAATCCGCCGATAAATCCCATAACGGCTACATCGGTATATTTATCGCGTTGGGTTTCTGGAATCACTTCTTCGACAACTACAAAAATCATCGCTCCTGCAGCAAAGGCCAAAGCATAAGGTAAAATTGACTGCATATAAATAACGGAGACAGCACCAATCACTCCCGCAATTGGTTCAACAATCGCAGAAAGCTGGCCGTACCAAAAACTTTTAAATCGACTTGCCCCTGCCCTGCGCAAAGGCATAGCAACAGCAAATCCTTCAGGGAAATTTTGAATCGCAATACCAATTGTTAAGGCTATCGCTCCAGCATAAGTGGCTCCTTCCATACCATTCGCTGCAGCACCAAACAAAACACCAATTGCCAATCCTTCTGGAATATTATGAAGTGTAATGGCTAATACCAATAACGTTGTTTTATGCAGCTGTGTTTTTACTCCCTCAGATTCATTCTCATTGAAATTAAGGTGCAAGTGGGGTAATAGTTTATCCAAGCCAAAAATGAAAATGGCACCAAGTGCAAAACCCAATGCAGCAGGAAATACTTTTACAAATCCTTCTCCTGGACTCATTTCTATAGATGGCGCGAGCAAACTCCAAAAACTTGCCGCTACCATGATCCCACCCGTAAATCCGAGCATGCCGTCTAACATGCCGCGATGCATTGATTTTATTCCAAAAACCATTGCTGCGCCTGCAGCGGTAACCAACCATGTAAAAGTAGTCGCTATTAATGCTGCTAAAACAGGGTTGATTTGGGAAAACCAAGTTATAATTGCCTCCATCCTCTTGTCAATCTTAATTAATTTATGGTACTAATTTCGCAAAAGTAATTCAATTCCGTATATTTGAATCCAATTAAAACTATTTGTATGAAAAGTATTTTGATTATTTCCTTACTATTTATGCTGGGTATCTCCTTAGGATGCCAAAAACAAAATGATACCATCTATCGTGTATATGTTTCACTAAATGGTCAACCTAAAGTAAATGCCAAAGTTCGTATCTATGGTGTTAATTCAGTTAACCCTCCTGCTATCGATTTAACGGAATATACAGATGCCAATGGTTTAGCTGAGTTTAATCTTAACGACTATATAAAAGCCGGTTCATCTGGTGGATTAACCATTGATAATTATGTACACTTACTAAAATTTGGACCCGTGGATACGGTAAAAACAGTCTTTGTTGAAGGTTTTAAGACCACTAAACAAGATTTTAAATTTTAAGCAAAGTATACTCAATAAATAAGCGTTTCATCTAACTTTGTCAGACCTATTCTACCAGCATGTCTCAAAAATTAACAAGCCGTTCGGAAGATTATTCCAAATGGTATAATGAATTAGTAAATCGCGCAGATCTCGCAGAACATTCCGATGTTAGGGGATGTATGATCATAAAACCCTATGGCTATGCCATCTGGGAAAAAATGAGGGATATTTTAGATGTTAAATTTAAAGAAACTGGTCACCAAAATGCCTATTTTCCTTTATTTATTCCTAAATCTTACCTCAGCAAAGAAGCAAGCCATATTGAAGGATTCGCGAAAGAATGTGCCGTTGTAACCCACTACCGATTAATGAACGCTCCAGATGGTAGCGGCGTTGTTGTTGATCCAAGTGCAAAATTAGAAGAAGAGCTAATTATTCGACCAACATCCGAAACAATCATTTGGAATTCGTATAAAAATTGGATTCAATCGTACCGTGATTTACCCATCTTAATTAACCAATGGGCAAATGTTGTTCGATGGGAAATGCGTACTCGTTTGTTTCTAAGAACAACTGAATTCTTGTGGCAAGAAGGGCATACAGCACATGCAACCAAAGCAGAAGCAATTGCTGAAGCTGACCAAATGTTGCACGTTTATGCGGATTTCGCAGAAAACTACATGGCGATGCCGGTGCTCCTTGGACGAAAAACTGAAAGTGAACGTTTTGCAGGTGCAGAAGATACGCTTTGTATTGAAGCATTAATGCAAGATGGTAAAGCCCTTCAAGCTGGGACTTCTCATTTTTTAGGTCAAAATTTTGCGAAAGCATTTGATGTAAAATTTGCGGACAAAGAAGGAAAACTAGATCACGTTTGGGCAACTTCTTGGGGGGTGTCAACACGCTTAATGGGTGCCTTAATTATGACGCATTCCGATGATGAAGGCTTGGTACTTCCGCCATCATTAGCTCCTATTCAAGTGGTTGGAATTCCTATTTATAGAAATGATGACGAATTGAATGCCATTACTGAAAAATTTGTCACCTTAGGGAAATCACTGAAATCGCTAGGTATTTCCTTTAAATTTGACAATGACGACAACAGAAGGCCAGGATGGAAATTTGCAGAATATGAGTCTAAGGGTGTTCCAATTCGACTGGCAATGGGACCTAGAGATTTGGAAAATGGAAACGTGGAATTAGCAAGACGCGACTTAAAAACAAAAGAAATTGTGGCTTTTGAAGGCATTGAAAGTATCATTCAAAAAGTATTAGATGCCATTCAAGCAAACTTGTTGCAGCGATCAAAAGAATTTCGCACTGAGCACACATATAGTGTAGATTCATACCAAGAATTCAAGGAAAAAATTGATGGAGGCGGATTTTTTATGGCGCATTGGGACGGTACAAAAGAAACCGAAGAAAAAATAAAAAACGAAACGCAGGCTACTATTCGTTGCATTCCATTAGACTTTATCAATGAAGAAGGGAAATGTATGGTAACTGGAGCGCCTTCTAA
>JBILCD010000253.1:0-3146 GCA_044353285.1 Crocinitomicaceae bacterium
CAGACGTTACGCTTAAATCATTCGTTGAGTTAGTTACTATTTTTACGTTGTCAATATACCAACCATAGGTAATCCAAACATTAGCATTGGTTGCTTGTGATGGGTAGTTAGTCGTCCAGCTAAAACGAATCCATATCGGAGCCGGATTTGTTGATAAAATAGGTGCTAAATTAATCATTTTATTAGTTGGGTTGGCATACGCCGTACCACCTGATGCAGATAGAACCGACTCATTTAAATTATTGGAAACAGTCGTCCAAGTAGTTCCGTTTGTGCTAATTTGAACTTCCTGTAGGTCGTTGAAGCGTGCACCGTACTGCTGAAATTCAATGCTCACTTGATTTGACCCACCTAATGCAACAATATCAATTGGCGCTGCTGTCGTCATGGTATAAGTAACTCCAAGCGCTTGAGTAGCTGGACTTGCAGTAGGATCTCCATTAACCAATTCGGCATAATTTCCACCACCAGTTGAGGCAATTCCATTGGCGGCCCACCAGCCATCAGAGGCGCTATTGATATTCCATCCAAAATCGATTCCTGTTTGTCCACTATTGTCTAAAACCCAGTTGGTCGGAGTAGAAAAATTGTCAGACCAAAGGGTAACACCCAAAGTTTTATTGGTGTTTTCTGGCTTGGGAGCCTTTGCTGTTGGTGCAGATAATAAATCCTGAAAAGTTAATAATTTTGGCTGTTTTTGAGCCGATAACGATACGGCGAAAAATAACGCTGTTGCTGTAAGTAATTGTTTTTTCATAGTTTATTTTTTATTTTTATCAAAAATAGATTTTTTTTAATTCTTATCCAAGCCTTTATCTCTCAAAAAAGGTAATTCCTCTCTATAAATACACAGCGCACTTTTTGATAAACTTAGCGATTTTACGTTTTCGTGATCTTTATTAATTGTTAGCAATGATTTCCCGCTGTATTCTATTATCATTGATTGCCCAGAATATTGAAGCCCGTTACCATCCTTTCCGATCCTATTAACACCAACAACGAAGCATTGGTGTTCTATAGCGCGGGCACGTAGCAAGGTTTCCCAGTGCAATATGCGTTTTTCAGGCCAGTTAGCCACGTAAAGGACGAGGTCAAATTTTGAGTTTCCATACTCATCTACAGTATTATTGACGCATTCAGAGAAACGCAAATCGTAACAAATTTGCAAATTAATCCGCCAACCAAGGTAGCTTACTATTTGCTCCTTTTGACCTGCCGTAAAAACCAAATCCTCTCCACTAAGGGTAAATAGTTTTCGCTTGTCGTAATAGCAAATTTTCCCATCAGGATAAACAAAGCAACCCCTATTGTAAAACTTATCAGCATCTTTAATCATTAAAGAAGTGTAAATAGCCGCGTTTTTTTGCTTGGCCCAATTCTTTAATTGTTGGATGCTTTCTGAATTGTCAATGTCTTCTGAGAGTTCCGTTGCGTTCATACTAAACGCAGTATTAAACATTTCAGGAAGGAGGATCAGGTCTGTTTTAAAATCACTTGAAAGCAGGTCGTCTATTAAGGCAATATTTTGCTTTTTATTTTCCCATGCCTGGTCTATTTGCACTAAAGTAATGGTTAAATCGCGCATAGTTTCAGTGTGGCTTGTTGAAGAGTGAGAGAATCTTTAGCAAAACAAAATCGAATTAGTTTATCATCCTTTTTATCAGCGTAAAAAACAGAAATCGGTATTGCAGCAACACCATGATTTTTAATTAACTCTTCGCAAAATTGAAGGTCTGATTGATCGCTTATAGAAGCAAAGGATGCCAATTGGAAATAGGTTCCTTCACAGGGTAATAAATCAAATTTACTTCCTGCTAGGGCCATTCGAAAAGCATCGCGTTTTATTTTATAAAACTCCCCTAATCGTTCCGGATTTGATTGAGGAAGATACGCGGCTAGAACTGCTTGAGCCAAACTATTCACTGAAAAGACTAGGTATTGATGAACTTTTTTAATTTCATCCAAGACTCTTTTTGTCGCTGTTAAATAACCCACTTTCCATCCTGTTATGTGAAATGTTTTGCCAAAAGACGAAATAATTATGGCTCTTTCTCTCAATAATTCATTAAATCTTGCGGAAACATGTGTTTTTTCAAAGGTTATAAATTCATAAACCTCATCAGACAAGAGAAGTAAATTGGGGTGTTGTTCCATTAATTCAAGTAAGGTTAACATGTCCTCTTTATCCCACATAACGCCACTTGGATTGTGGGGCGAATTAATGATTAACATTTTTGTTTTGGCGCTAACCGACGACTTTATTTTATCCCAATCTGGCTTAAACTGCTTATTGAGGGAAACGTGAACCGGTTTTGCGCCGACAAGAAGTATAGGAACGTCATAGCAATCATAGCAAGGATCTAAAATTATTACTTCTTCGCCTGGCCTAACAAGGGCTTGAATGCTTGTAAATATGCCTTGAGTTGCGCCAGCAGTTATTAGAATGTTTTCTTCTGGACAGATTTTTATTTTGTTCGTGTCCCAAATTGTATTAGCAATTGCCTCTCTTAATAAAACATTGCCTTGCATGGGGGCATATTGATGATGATTTTGGAGAGAAAGTTCTGCCATTAATTGCTGTAATTTTTCATCTACAGGAAAATTTGGGAATCCTTGTGCCAGGTTAATCGCTTGATGCTGCGAGGCCATTAATGAAATTTTTGAAAAAATAGTAAGGCCAACAGTTGGTAATTTACTTTCCATTATTGTTTAATTAATAAATACTCAAGACAAGGATCAATATTATTTAAGAGTTGCATTTGGGTGGGGTAAATAAGAATATCCGGTACGATAGGATCAACTGATATTGCGTTCAAGGATGCCGGCGTAATTTTTAATGTAGAAAAAGACATGGATAATAAGGTATTAGGCAGCGTGATTTGAGCGGAATTTGCAAAGGTGCCTGTAGAAGTTCCCATACATGGCGTGCCAACAATTAATCCGCGACTTACGCTTCTAAACCAACCTGCAAAATTGGCGGATGCGGACATGGTTAATCCATTTGTTAAGAGGGTGCATTTTCCGGTATAAGGCTGAACGTACTTGTTTTTAAGTTGGGTAGTAATTAAAATCGTATCGGTGGTTCCATAGGGACTTTGATAAAAGTCCAATTCTCGGCGAATTGCCTCACTTGAATTTCGATGACG
>JBILCD010000254.1:0-3144 GCA_044353285.1 Crocinitomicaceae bacterium
TATAACTGTACATCGAGCCATCTTCTCTAAAACTTTTTGACTGCCCATTTAACACCCCATTCACGTAATAAGATTCCTCAGATAAATAACCCTTTTTATCATCATAGCGCAGTAGGAACCCTGTTAGAGGCATGTTATCGGATTTTAATAAAACAAGTTCTCCAAGTCTATATACATCAATTTCAGAGACTTTGTTAGCATTTGAGGCTCCGGTACCGGTAGTGGACCCAGCCTCTTTTCTCATTTTTTTACCAGAACACCCAGTTAAAACCAATAGTATAACACACATTAAAATAGCTATTTTATTCATCTTTAAATTATTTGTTTAATTAATATTTTTTATAAAAGTTATTTAGGGTTGATTTTCTTCGCTGTTATTAGACAATTTAGTATCTGTCTGGCTCTTATTTAATGAGTTTTTTAATTCAGCAATTTCTTCTTTTAGAGAATCAATTTGCATAATGTTTTTTAAAACTATCCTTAAAATAATGGCCACATAAAAAAATCCAAAAAAACCATAAGAAACCGTCCTGAAACGATCTTTAATGGCTTCAGAAACAATAATATCGGATGGTACTGAAAAAATAAATACAAGATTAAACCCAACGATAAACAAAAGCAAAGTACTATACATTGAAAAAGGAATTCTGCCTTTTGAAATGCGGTGTTTAAAATCAAAAAAGTCATTATCTAACTCTATAAGAACTCTGTCTAAATCAATAAAAAAGGAACTGGCATAAATAACAAAGCTAAAAAGAATTATGAACCAATTTTGCTCAGACAGGTTGTACCAAATATTAAAAAAAGGAATTTGATTATCCCAATCAGTAAATAAATTTAAAATACAACCAAGTAGCGAGTATATTAAAATAATAATACACATTACCATTAATGCGGCTGTTACCCACCTTTTATTTTTTATCAAATCTTTCATAATCTTAAAGTTAGCGTAAACAAATGTAATTAAAAAAAAAACATTGTGTGATTTATAAAATCCGGGGGGTGAGCACGAATAATTAGTCTTTTATAAAATGCCATTTTCTTCCGCTTCATTCCAAATAGAACGGATGTTTTTACTTTCAAATAATTTAATAGAATTCATTATATAAATATAGTGTGTAAATTTTATAAATCGTTAAACGGACTGCGAATATTTTGAATATTCTTTGTACTAACATGCGTGTAAATCTCAGTCGTTTTGCTGCTTTTGTGTCCCAATAAAATGATTTCATGTTAAAAACCAAGAATTCACTCGAAATCACTCAAGCTAATTCGTTCACCTTTTTTAAGGTCACGAATCGCTGTTTTACCTAAAATTTCAGGTAGGTGCTTGGGATGTAAACTAAAGCCTGGACGAACACTTCTAATGCTTGATTCGGTAATGATGTCTCCTTTATTAATGGCCTCGGCAACATAAAGTGAACGTGAAAAATCTTTTCCTGCCACTTGTTTTGGACTTAATTCATAGCTGCTTGTTCCAACAGCGACTTCTGCTTCTCGGATTGCTTTAACCATCGCGGTGAATTCGATTTCATTCATGGAAAAGGAAGCGTCAGGGCCACCAATGGATCGATCTAATATGAAATGTTTTTCAATGACTTCCGCTCCTAATGCCGTAGCAATTACCGGGACGGTTGAACCTAATGTGTGATCGGACAAGCCAATTTTTACCTTAAAATCGATGGCTAATTGTTGCATCATGGCCAAATTAGCCTCTGCAACGGGAGCAGGGTAGGAGGAAGTGCATTTTAATAAGGTGATGTTGTCATTTCCAACTTTTCGACAGGTTTCAACCGCTAACTGAATGTCATCATAGCTTGCAATACCGGTTGAAATAATGATTGGTTTTCCTTGCTTCGCCACATATTCAATCAAGGGAATATCGGTAATTTCAAAGGAGGCTATTTTGTAAATAGGGCAGTGCAGGGTTTCCAGGAAATCTACCGCGGTTTTGTCAAAAGGGGAAGAAAAACACACTAGTCCTTCTTCTTTTGCTACTTCAAAAAGTTGTGCATGCCATTCCCAAGGGGTATAGGCTTCCTTGTATAAGTCATGTAATTTTTTACCATCCCAAATGGTTCCTCCTTTAATCACGAAATCAGATTCATCGCAATCTAGGGTTAGGGTGTCTGCTGTATAGGTTTGAAATTTAATGGCATCAGCACCAGCTCTTTTGGCAGCTCGGATTGTTTCAATGGCGGTTGCTAAACTCCCGTTATGATTGGCGGATAGTTCAGCGATTACAAAGACATGGTGCTCGTTTTTGGCCATATTACAGCTTCTTAATGTATTTTAATTTTTTTTGGTCAGACGAATCTAGTAAATATCCTTGTCTTTCAAATATTTTTCGTGAGGCGATATTTTCAGGCACTACAAATCCTATTAATTGCTTTATCCTTGGATGTTTTTCTGTTACTACTCCCCAAGATAAGGATAGTATAGCATTTCCATAACCATGTCCGTGGTAGTTATTGTCTATCAAATAACTAATGATTGCCTCGTTTTCTGTGTTTATGTCATATCGAATGGATCCAATGACTTCGCTGTCTTTTTCCAATAGTAAGTAGAGGCAATCAGGATCGTTTATTTTCGAATTGTACCAAGCGTAGTGCATTTCTTGGGTGATTGCTTCCTGCTGAAATGAGTATTTACGGATGTTTGGATCGCTTGCCCATTGAAAGGTAAGGTCGACATCATTTTTTGTCGCTTCTCGCAGTTTGAGGGGATTGTTTTTTGTATGAATAATTACATCTACTAACTTTCCTTCGATTAGCTGCTCTTTTTCTAAGCGTTTGGTCTGCTTAAATCCGGCATTTTCGATGGCTTTGTATAGTTGGGGACGTAAATCATAGGCATAGGTGAATAGAGAATTCAAATACAAATCCGTAAAGGCTACTTTTTCTAGCAAATGAAGGAAGGTAAGCCAGTTTGTTTCAAAATTGTCGGTTTCCAATTCGGTTGCCATGATAAACGACACTTCCGCTTGGTTGCTTTGCCAATTAATATGGACTAATCCTCCATAGCCGATGCATTTTTCGTTCTTTAGAAATGAAAACAAGAGCTGGGCAGGTGTCTTTTCATTGTAGGATGGATGAATGATGTTTTGAAAGTACGCTTCTTGGTCGTTTTCAGTAAGTATTTTTT
>JBILCD010000255.1:0-3123 GCA_044353285.1 Crocinitomicaceae bacterium
TACCGACAACTAAACCGGAACCAGAACTAATCATTTTTTCATAGAGTCCACCAGAAATATTGCTAATCGAAACATTTTCTGTTATTGAAATAGAATAGAAAATTTTAATTACCCCTGAAATAGTACCAATAAATCCTAAGGTTGGCGCAATTCCGGCGATTAATCCTAGGTGCCCTAAATTCTTTTCCATTTTACCAACTTCAATATTTGCGGCTTTTTCCATGTTTGATTGACGTTCTAAATAAGGCCGGTCCATTGATAAAACCCCTTCATTTAAAACACTTCCAAAAGCGCTTTTGTCTTTTGATAATGTATTTAGTGCCTGCTCAAAATTATTTGAACTAAGATCCGATTTAATCTCGGCTAATAGGCTTGAATTATAACGTGTCATTTTTCTAATGTACCGATACTTTTCAACGATAACTATTAAGGAATAAAATAAGAGTATTCCAATTGGAATTAAAAACACCCCACCTTTCATTAAAAATTCAAAGGCTGAGATATCAGAAGATGTGCTATTTGAGGAGGCTTCAGTCGTATTAGCAATAGCAAATGCTCCTATCATTAAAAACGATAGGGTAATAAATAGTTTAAGTTGTTTTTTCATATTTCTTTCGTAAGAATATTAGTTAATCAAAATTAAAAATAAGGTGTTACTGTAAAAAAAAAAGGGCAATTAGATATCCACATTGGATTGTTACCTTTTTAATAAAAAAATGAATTGATAAAAAATCGTTACACTTATTCCAATAAAAAAAACAAAAATTAAACGAGTTGCTGGAGGGCGATTTCTAGTGCTGCCTTTGCGATCCCAGTTTTTGCCTCATTCTTGGCATAGGTAGAAAGTAGCGCTTTTTTAATAATGACACTGGTATCCTCAAAAATCGCATGATCTTCAATCGTTTCTAAATCGTTACTCATGAGATAAGCAAATACCCGTGCCATGCCACAATTAGCAATAAAATCAGGAATTAATGACAATCTATTATCTGCTTTTTCTGCGATTGCGCCAAAAAATATTTCTGGATCGGCAAAAGGGACATTGGCACCGGAAGATATCACGCTAATCCGAGCATTAAGCATGCGGCTTAATTGTTCCTCGGTAATCATTCTGCTGCCAGCACAAGGAATAAAGACATCGGCCTTTACATCCCAAATCCGCGTGTTAACTTCTTCAAACGATAATAGTTTTTCGTGGTGAAGCGCAGTTCCTTTTTTTGTTAAGTACAAGGAACGAACTTCCTCAAATGTAAAGCCATTTTCATTGATTAATCCGCCATCTCGATCAATAATCCCAACTATTAAAGCGCCTTCTTTTGCTAAATAATACGCTGCAGAAGAGCCAACATTGCCCCATCCTTGCACGAGTACTTTTTTACCCTTTAATTCACCTCCCCAAATGGAATAATAATGTTTAATAGAGGCAGCTACGCCAAAACCTGTAATCAAATCAGCAACGAGGTATTTTCGACTAACTAATGGAGAGTAGCGCTCGTCTTCAACCACTTTAGAAACACCCTGCCTTAATTGTCCTATTCTATTTATTTTTTGAGATTCTTTCGGTTGAAAGTGCCCGTTAAAAACACCTTCTTGTGGATGCCATACGCCGCAATCTTCGGTAATCGGAATGACTTCGTGAATTTCATCTACATTTAAGTCTCCTCCTGTTCCGTAGTAGTTTTTCAACAAAGGAGATACTGCAGCAAACCATCTTTTCAAGACTTCTTTTTTTCTAGGATCAGTGGGATCGAAGTTGATTCCTGACTTTGCACCACCAATTGGCGGACCTGCAACGGTAAATTTTACTTCCATTGTTTTCGCTAGCGATTCAACTTCTCTTTTGTCAAGTCCTTTTCTCATTCTAGTGCCGCCACCAGCCGCGCCTCCGCGTAGGCTATTGATAACGATCCATCCTTCTGCTTCCGTTTCACTGTCTTTCCATTCGAAAACGATTTCAGGTCTTTTACCCTCAAATTTTTTTAGTAATTCTTTCATATTGCTCACTTATTAGCGCCGGCAAAGGTACACTTTTAAATTAGTTGTTAAATATACGCGGATTATAGTAGGATTAGTAACCGGGGATATGTAACACGCCGCTTACAATTTCTCGATTCGCACCGGTGGCGCTAGGATCATTAGTGGCTTTATTTTCCAAGTATCGATATCCAAGAAACGCAAAAATAATTGCTTCCTTAAAATCAATAAGTTCGAGTTCAGGAATAATAATCTTACCTGAATAATGGGCTGCGATGCGTTCAATTAAGAAATTGTTCTTTGCGCCACCCCCTGTAATATAAACGGAACTTAACTTCTCATTGATAAGAACCTTTGCTATTTGAATAGCTTCGTGTTCAACAATGGTTCGCATAATGGAACTTGGCACTGAAAAATCATTTATTAATGAAAGGAATTCGGAACTTAGCCATTCAGTTCCAATAGATTTAGGACCACTATTATTATAATATTCAATTTGGTTTAAGGTGGCTAATAATTCGGTATTTAATTCGCCGCTTCTTGAAATTTCCCCGCCGAAATCAAAATCCTTCCCGTATTTATTAGCAAATCGATTAATTGGCAGATTTCCCGGGCAAATATCAAATGCTTTGAGTAATCCATCTTTCTTAAAGCTGATGTTAGTAAAGCCACCAATATTTAAAAAGGATGCTGCAAGATTTGAAAACAAATATTCATCGCCTAATGGAACCAAAGGTGCTCCTTGTCCACCGGCTAAAATATCCCGGGTCCTAAAATCATTGATGACATTAATACCAGTTTGGAATGCTAGTGTGCTACCGCAGCCAATCTGGGTTGAAAATCCTTTGCTCGGTTGATGAAAAATAGTTTGTCCATGGCAAGCAATGGCAACTATGTCTCTTGGGTTAATCCCAAGTTGCTGAAGAAAATCGTTAACTGATTCGCCATAAAACTGTCCTATTTGTTTGTCTAGTTGGTATACATTACTCGCTGAAAGTGTCTCAATGCTGTCTAAGGCCTCAAGGATATCTTTGGGGTAGGCGATTGTAAGACCGTGGAGTAGTTTGAATGAGTATTCTTCAACACTATTTCTGAAAGAAACATGTGCAATATCTAATCCATCTTTTGATGTTCCAGACATTAAACCGA
>JBILCD010000091.1:0-9406 GCA_044353285.1 Crocinitomicaceae bacterium
ACCTTATCCATCCTAATTTATGACTAATTATAGCAACAAAGTTAAGAATTTCAGCAGAAAAATACACTAAAAATTACTGAAATTAAGCTTGTCCGTATTCATTTGCTAGTCAAACAAAGAAATCGGTCTTTGAATAAGCTACAAGGATGCGATTTTATTGTTTGCCTTAAGCCTCTGAATTGTTAAAGCTAAATCGTCTTTTTATATAGCTTAAGAATAAAAAATCCCCATGAAATAATTAAAATCAATCCCCCAATTGGCGTAATGGGACCACAAAAAGAAACGGAAAAAGGAAGGATTTCCTTTAAGGCGAGCAAATAAATTGAGGTAGAAAAGAGCGAAATGCCAAGAAGCATTCCGATAGAAATCGGTCGTAAATTAAACGATAATTTATCCTTTGAAAAGCCAATAATTAAAAATGCTAATGCCTGATAAAACTGGTATCGAACACCCACTTCAAATGAACTAATGGCTTTTTCGCTTACGACATCTTTAAGCGCATGTGCACCGAATGCACCAAGTATTATAGCAAATACAAAGAGAATTGCACCGGACCTTAGTAAGAAATTATTCATTATTCACAATTAATACACAAAACTAACAATCTAAATGTATTATCTTTGACTATGAAAAAAGTTAAGGTATTTAGCTATTTAGGATTGTTACTGTTTTATCTTTTTATTAACGCTTGTTCAAGCGAAGGTACTGCCCCAATAAAAGAGCGAAAAATCAATCAAGAATCAGACAAATATTACCAATTTGCCAAATTAACATTAAGTGATTTTGATTTAAATGCATCCATTTTTATTCCTGATGAAACAGCAGGAATTGGCGCTTCATTCAAACCTATAATCTCCCATGAAGAAGATTTTAAATGGACGATATCAGCGGGTCCAAACTTCACATTGTTTATAGAGGATTATGGCGATTACTCTTCATTAATGGATGAATTTGAGGCAAAAATTTCTAAAAGTGATTTTTTCGACATCTCGATAATTAGCAATAAAAACGGAATTATTTTATATCAACGGAGCATTAAAAAAAATACATTAAGCGATGCTTCAAGCAAAGAAAATCATATAAGCTTTCATCTTTATGCCATAAAAAATATTAATGGAATCTATTATGAGCTAAAAAACAAAGAGGAGGGTGATACTAGAAAAGTAATAGAACTTATGGAGAAATCTGTAGAATCATTAAAACTAATTAAATGAGCATTTCGCGAGAACGCATAGAGGCACTTTTAGAAAAAATTCAGGATCCCGATCTAAAGAAAGGATTAGTAAGCGCAAAGTTGGTGCAGGAAATAATAATCAATGAAGATCAAATTAAGGTCACTGTTTCCATTTCGAATCCTGCGTTACATGCACGAAAAAGAATGCACGATGCTGTTATTTTCAATTTGGAAAGAGAACTTGGTAAAGAAATAAGTATCCAATGTGAAGTAAACAGTGGTGCCGTAGATGAACGAAAGTCAAGTAGAACAGTTTTACCTGCTGTTAAAAAAATAATTGCCATTGCATCTGGAAAAGGGGGCGTAGGCAAATCTACTATTACGTCTAATATCGCTGGTGGATTAGCTAAAAAAGGGTTTCGTGTAGGAATTATTGATGCTGATATTTATGGGCCATCTATTCCGACTATGTTTGATTTAGTAGGTGAACGGCCTAAGATGATCGACGTTGATGGGAAGCAATTGATAGAACCAATTATGAGCTACAACATCAAAATACTTTCCATAGGGTTTTTTACCGACCAAGACAATGCAGTAGTTTGGCGTGGCCCCATGGCTTCAAAAGCATTAACACAGATGATAAGCGATGCACATTGGGGAGAATTAGATTACCTCCTAATTGATTTGCCACCAGGAACTGGAGATATTCATTTATCACTAATTCAAACCGCACCATTAGACGGTGTTGTTATCGTGAGCACGCCACAAGAAGTTGCCTTAGCTGATGCAAGACGCGGAATAAATATGTTTAAAATGGATGGAATCAAGGTGCCAATCATTGGAATTGTGGAAAACATGGCTTGGTTTACCCCGGAAGAACTCCCGAATAACAAATATTATATTTTTGGGCGTGATGGCGCTAAGAATTTAGCACAAGGAATGCAGGTTCCATTTTTAGGTGCAATTCCCTTAGTACAAAGTGTCAGGGAGGCCGGAGACGCTGGGCGCCCTGCTGTTTTTCAAAGTGATACCCTTATGTCTATTGCATTTGACGAATTAGTTGATACCTTTATATCGCAATTAGAAGTAATAAACCAAGAAAAAGCGCAACAAGGTGTCAATTGATAGAGCAACAATAGAAGAGAAAGTATTACTTGCCATTGAGCAGATAAGGCCGTTTTTACATGCTGATGGAGGGGATGTTGAATTAGTTGAGGTGAGTGAAAACAACACCGTAAAAGTTCGATTAACTGGCTCCTGCAAGGATTGCTCCATGAAAGAGTCTACCATGAAGGGCGGGATAGAAGAAAGTATTAAAAAAGCCGTTCCAGAAATCAGCGCTGTGTTAGCCGTTGAAGATTAAATCACCATCATCTTACGCGAAGTACCTTTAAATCTTATGACGTAAAGTCCGGGGGAAAAACATTGATTAAAAACATCATTGGGCAAAATACAAATGGTTAAAACATGCCCCAAAGCATCTATAATTTCGACATTTTCTTCCATCAAACCATTATTTTTAATCCAAATAGTTTCACTTGGATTCTGACCAAACACAAGAGATGGTTGATTTTCATGACTTAGAACCTCATTGGTGTTTAGTGCCATTAAAATAGCCTGATGAGCATTTAACCTTCCATAACCCATTTCAATATTCCATGTTCCAAATGGAGCAATGCTATCATAGGTATAGGTCACTTTCTCGGCTGTCGAACTTAATATTTGACGTAATTGATAATTCGTTAGAGCAGGATTCGCCCCAAGTAACAAGGCGCCTACGCCTGCCGCATTTGGACATGAAGCACTCGTTCCGTTAAAGGTAAATGTCGTAGCATTTGTAGAATAACCCTCCGCTCCTATCATATCTGTGGTTGCAATTTTCACGCCAGGCGCTACGAAATCTAAACCATAACCATAGGTGCTTCCCCAATTCTCGTTAGAGCAGTCAAGTGGTTTTTTTCTATTATCGCACATGTCACTTGCACCGACAGCTATTGTTGTATTAAGATTGGCTGGCCAAAGCACGTCATTAACATCATCGTTTCCTGCAGAAAAAAACATAGAAACACCTAATCCATTTCGACCTTGATAGTAGGCACTATCAATTTCATCGTTGATTAATTGGGTATTAATTTGCAGTGCAGAAATGAACACTTCACTCAAGCCGGCGGAAGTACTCATAATATCACAATCGGCAATTCGCCAGGCATAAGCGGCGCCATTCAACAAACCGAGCGTACTCGTAAAAGGTTGAATGCCAATATTTCCAGCATATTGCAAATAATAAAAAATACGTACCGGGATTAATTTTGCTTCAGGAGCAATACCAGTGGTTCCGATTGCATTATCTTGAACCGCAGCAATGATGCCCGCGCATGCAGTACCATGGCCATCTGAACTAAAATTTGGTATCGGATAACCATTTGTATTAGAAATACTGTCTGCATATCCATCAAAACCCGGAAGAAGATTTATAAGTAAATCTGGATGAAGCGTGTCAACTCCAGAGTCTAGAACAGCCACTTTCACTCCGTTACCTTTAGAATAACTCCAGGCAGGAACCACCTCCATATCAGCCCCAGCTGTGCCATTGTATTGAAGCGAACTCCCAGTATTCTCAATAGACCATTGCCGATTGAAATTTGGATCATTAGTAGTGGATTCCATGGTAAATATCTGATTGTTAAAAACCTCAACCGAATACTCTTTCTTAACTTTTTCTTCATCAACTTCCAAGGATGGCATATCTACTGCCTTTGAATAAAAAAGGAATAAACCCGGAATAAAAGGGTGCTTTTGTATTCCAAGGGGTAAGGATTCCAATGCTTTTAGTTTTCCTTCGATATCGCGAAGGATCAGAATATTTGTCTCAAAACATACATGATCTCCGGCTATTCTTACCGTTGATTTAAACGAACCGTTTGCAGCAAACTTTCCATTTTCGACCCATGAAAAGCCATGAGGCAACTGCGCCAAACTAATAAATGAAATTAGCTGAGTAACTAAAACTAGTAATTTATTCATATTTTATAAAAATATTTTTGGGCTCTGTAAAAAAGCGCAAGGCCTCTAAACCTCCCTCTCGGCCAACTCCAGAAGCTTTCATTCCGCCAAAAGGTGTTCTTAAGTCTCTTACCAACCAAGCATTTACCCATACGATACCCATGTTTAATTGATCTGCGATGCGATGCGCTTTTTTAACATCCATTGTCCATACAGAACTCGCTAAACCATATTTTGTATCATTCGCCATCATCAATACTTCCTCTTCTGTATCAAAGGGCATAATGGTAACCACAGGTCCGAAGATCTCTTCCTGATTCGTTTTACAATCATTAGGCAAGGATTCAAAAATGGTTGGCTGCAAATAAAATCCTTTATCATGAGGCGCTGGTAAATATACCCTATTACCGCCTGTCAATAATTTCCCTCCTTCTGATTTAGCTAAAGCAATATATGCGAGTACCTTGTTCAAATGACTTTCGGAAACAATTGCACCTAGATTAGCCCGAGGGTTTTCAGGAAAAGAAACCACTGAAGTGGATACTTTAGCGACAAATGCATCCCTAAATTTAGAATAGATTCCACGTTGCACAAAAATTCTAGATCCACACAAACAAATTTGCCCTTGATTAGAAAAAGAAGACATAATGGTTGTTTTTAATGCGGTATCAAAATCGCAATCATCAAAGACAATTGTTGGGTTTTTACCTCCTAATTCCAATGATAGTTTTTTAAACATTGGCGCTGCCGTTCGGGCAATGTGTTCTCCGGTTGCTGTTCCACCGGTAAAAGAAATCGCTTTAATTTTAGGATGCTTAACAATTGTATCACCAATTTTAGCTCCAGTGCCATTCAGTATAGATAAAACACCCGGGGGTAATCCAGCTTCAATGGCAATTTCCCCTAACATCGTAGCCGTGTAAGGTGTTACCTCACTTGGTTTAGCAATAACACAATTTCCTGCCGCAAGCGCAGGTGCAATTTTCCATGAAAATAAATATAAAGGCAAGTTCCATGGTGAGATACAGCCAACAATGCCAATTGGTTTTCTTGTTGTATAATTAATCCCAACACCCTCCATATAGTGCGATTCGGAAGAAAAATGTAAAATGGCAGTGGCAAAAAAATGGAAGTTAGACACCGCTCTTGGAATATCTACCTGTCTAGCAAGTGCGATAGGCTTACCGTTATCTTTCGATTCCGCGGCAACAAATTGCTCCATCCTATTCGCAATTCCTTCTGAAAATTTCACTAAAATCTTGCTGCGTTGCTCTGAAGGCATTGAAGACCAAATAGGAAAAGCTTTTTCTGCTGATGAAACAGCAAGTGCTAAATCTTGTTCGTCTGAATCAGGAATAAGAGAATATACTAAGCCTGTTGAAGGATCAATATTGTCAAAATATAATTGATTGATCGGTGGGCAATATTCACCGTTAATAAAATTCTGTAATTTCTCCATGCAGTTAATTGAACTACAAATTTGAGAAAAAGAAACTACTAATTCATACTTTCAAGTTCGAAAGCAACTTCATTTTTCCTTCCTATCAATTGCCAAGGAGGATTATATCCAAAAAAATAGCCTTCCCCTTTGATTTGAAAACCCTCTTTTAACACTGCTTTTTTCAGTTCGGCCATACGTGAAGCTAATTTTTCGTTATTTATAAATCCACCGAAATCAAGCACAGCTAACAGTTTTGGTGCTTGAACAACAAATGTTAGGTTTGAGTCAATAGGAACAGGCATAGACTCTTCTGTTTTACTTCTTGGCACAACAAAAGAAAGTGTTGATAAAGAGTCAGCATGATAAATAACAGGCGCCGTCATAGCAATTTTTTCATTCGATTTATTTTTACCAAAAATGTAGGATGCGACAGTTCTAAAGCCTTCACTTGCTTTTTCATCATAGCTTGCAGGCCCTAAATTAGTAGTAGCTAGCATCATTGACTCATACTGCCTTAATTCGAAACGAGGGTATTTTTTTAATACTTTGTATTTCGGCGTTTCAATATCACTGGTTGTCATAGAAACAACTAGTTGAAATACCAAAAACACAGCAGCGATAACCAGAAGGGAAATAAGCCATTTATTCATGAAGTAATAATTTAGTTTTCTTTTTAAACGCTAACATTCTCGGCTTGCTAACTGCTTGAATGTAGCCATTATTAGGATTCTTTTTTTCATAATCTTGATGATAAGATTCCGCAGCATAAAAAATGGTAAAGGGAACTACTTCAGTTGTCACCAGTTTAAAGGTCCCTTTAGAAACAAGTTCTTTACTATACGTAAGTGCATATTGTTTTTCGACATCATTTTGATAAAAAATAGCAGAACGATATTGCGTTCCTTTATCTGCGCCTTGTTGATTTAGAGTAGAAGGATCGTGCGATTCAAAAAAAGCACGGACTAACTTTTCATAGGTAACAGATGATGGATAATAAACAACTTTTATCGCTTCTGCATGGCCAGTCTTCCCTGAGCAAACCTGCTCATACGTCGGGTTTACTGTTTTGCCCCCTGTGTAACCAGACTCAGCAGATTTTACACCAACTATTAATTCAAAAATTGCTTCAGTACACCAGAAACAACCACTTGCGAAGTAAGCCGTTTTTGTCGCTTCTTTCTGAGCGTAAAAAGCTGAAAAGGAAAAAGTTATGAATAAACCAACAATGAATCGAGTCATAAAATGATAAACTATTAATAGGTGAATTTGTTCATTTTTTACTAAAGATAATTTACTAATAGCCCGTTATTTTTCCTTTGTCTGTTGCCTTTACCCCCTCTAACATCCATGTTGGGGCTGGGTCATTCATTAAAAAATGACCAAAAAACTGACGCATTCGAATACTCAAATCAATCTTATTGGCTAATTTAGTTAAGTTGTGGTCATCATCGTTATAATTTAAGAGCCAGCATGGCTTATTTAATCGGCGCATTCCACTGTAAAGCTCAATTCCTTGGTACCAAGGCACCGCGCCATCCTTATCATTATGCATGATTAAGAGCGGGGTACGAACATTGGGAAGATGAAAAATTGGAGAATTCTCAATATAGGATTCTTGCGCTTCCCATATCGTTTTTCCAATACGACTTTGCGTCGATTCATATTGAAATTGTCGGTTTAGCCCGGAACCCCATCGGATACCACCATAGGCTGAGATCATATTGGCTACAGGTGCACCAGCCATCGCTGCAGCATACCTTGGCGTCATTGTTATTAATTGAGCCGTTTGATAACCGCCCCAACTTTGACCTTGCAAGCCCATTCGAAGCGAATCCACAGGATACATTTTAAGTATATAGTCTGTGCCACTCATTATACAATTAAAAGCAGATTTCGCTGGGAAGCCAACTTTATAGCGAATATCTGGTATGAATACAATGTATCCTGCCGAAGCATATTCAACAGGATTAATAGTACTTGCAGAAGGTCTGGGAGCGTTATGATTATGTAAATTATCCGAATTTAATTCATAATAATAGACGATTAAAGGGTATTTTTTAGTTTGATCTAAATCTTCTGGTTTGTAAACCAAACCCTCTAAACTGCTGCCATCATAGGCCTTCCATTTTATTAAATCAACAGTTGCCCAATTGTACTCGCTTTGTTGTGGATTTGTTTTAGAGATTATTTTCTCGTCATTAAATAAACTATCTAGCACACTGATTTCAGGGTAGCTGCCAACATCCATTTTTCGAAGAATAATACGCTTGCCATTTTTGGATTTCAAAAGCGTATTAATGGAATAATTCGCAGCATAGACTTCTTTAAAATCTAAGTGCCCATTATGGTCATCAAAGGTAAATATAGAAGAGGATTTAGTTTGTATATTGAAGCCTTTTGCATAGGTGTTTTTCCAATCGATATAAACGCTATCTGCTGACCACTTATTGAGCGAAAATCGTGTCTTCCTCGGGAAGTCACCATTATCTGAAAGACAGGTTATTTTTTGTGTTTTAAGCGAATATTTCCAAATATCAAATTCGGAAAGAACGACAAACTCCTCCTCCCCCGCTACATACTGCAAATCATCAATAGGACCCGCTGGTAAAGGCTGACCGTTGACATCCTCCTGCCAATTAACATTTTTTACCTCACAGGTGACACAAATTTCAGCTTGAGTTTGCATGTCAACTATAAAATGTTGCTTTTGATCATGATTAAAATAAGCATAAAATCTGCCTTTTGGAGATAAAGAACCGCCAAAAGCCAAGGCTGATTTGATCTTAACGATTTCATTTGATGGCAAGTGGATCCGGTAGACATCCTCAAGCCCTGGTGAACGCCATTGCGCTTGTATAGCGTAGGCTTCATTAGAAGTGGCAATTACATAATCGCCAATAAGGTTTTTATTAACCCTAATCTTCAAGGTATCATTACTAATTTTTAAACTATTTTTATTTTCTAAATTCAACACGTACAAATCACTTTTTTTACGGTCTTCTTTTAACTGAAGCAATTGCTGCGGTTGAATCCGCTGGTCTTGGTAATGCCAAATATCAACACTCACTTTTTCAGATGCAAGCAGGGTATCTTTCGCTTCCTTTTCAATCTTATTCGCTGCACCAAAAAACAAATAACCTCCTGATTTGCTAAAGAAAGGAATTCTATTTTCGCTTATTCTCTGAATAGAATCAATTTCTTTGCTTAGGGTATCCAAAACCAACCAATCTTTCCATGAAGAAATATCCAAGACATGGATATCATATTGTTTAACCTTGGATGTATCAGACGAGGATAAATAAGCCGCTTTGGACAAGTCAGGGCTCCACGAAGGAAGCATATAGGCCGTTTTTGCACTTAATTGGTGACTTTCTTTCGCTTTAAAATCATAAAAATGGAGTGAAAAAGAATCTGATTTTACTTTTACGTGGGTAATAAAAGATAAATATTCACCCTTCAGTGAGAAATCAAATTCACTCACTTGATTCCGTTCAAATTCAGACTCAAGGGAATTATTTAACACCACTAATGCTCCACCATTTGATTTTGGTGGTGATTTTACTTGTTTTTGAAACGGGCGGTACCAAGGTTTTTTTGGAGGAATAACCTTTTCGGCATCCTTAAGATAAGCTACTCGCCCTCCTTCCTCGGCTACCTTATACTCTTTTAACTTTGCAATTCTCACACTTTTAAAGGTGCTCAACTCGAGGATATATAAAGAGTCCTTTGGCCATTTCGTTTTATCAACCTTATTTAATTCACACGACCGCAAGGTGTCATAACCCGGT
>JBILCD010000012.1:0-24683 GCA_044353285.1 Crocinitomicaceae bacterium
CTTGAGTGTCAGTTTCAGTACTAGCTTCAGTTTCAGCACTAGTATTAGTTTCAGTGCTAGCTTCAGTATTAGCTTCAGTAGTGTCAGCTTCGTCTTCGTCATCGTCAGAATCTGCAGGCTTAACGGCACCTCTTGCCATCTTCACCGAAACGACAACTGCGTTAGCAGGGTCTAAAAAGGTAACACCTGGAATGGAAATGCTATTTACCCTAAAAGATTGACCAATTTTCAAAGAAGAAATATCCAACGTAATTGCATCAGGAATTGCAGAAGGCAATCCTACACATGATAAAGTACGAAAAACTTGCATTAATCGACCACCAGCCAAAACACCTCTTGCTGAACCTATCAGTCTAACAGGTAATTTTACGCTCACCACCTTAGCATCGTTTAACTCGTAAAAGTCAACGTGTTGAATGGTGTCTTTCGTTGGATGCTGTTGCAATTCACGAATAATTCCCATTGCTTTTTTACCTTCAATATCCAAGGCAACTTGGTACACCTCAGGTGAAAAAACGATTTTATCTATGTCTACTCGTTTAACGGAAAAATGGGTTTGATCACCTTGTCCGTAAAGTACACATGGAACCCTACCTTCATTTCTTAGAAGGGTAGCATCCTTTTTCCCTACGTTCGCTCTAAGCGAACCGCTCAATTGTGCTGTTTTCATTTATTATATAGTTAAGAGATTACAAAATGGGAACTTATTGATTCATTATTAATCAATCTTTTTATGACATCGGCAAATAGATCAGAAATGGCAACCACTCTGATTTTGGGGCTCGATTTCGCCAAGGGAATAGTATCAGTTACGATAAGTTCAGTAAGTTTAGAATTAGCGATTCTTTCATAGGCAGGACCGGATAGTACCGCATGCGTACAAAACGCACGAACACTTAGCGCGCCCTTTTCCATTAACAAATCTGCTGCTGTTGTAAGCGTACCCGCTGTATCGCACATATCATCAACAATAATTACATCTTTTCCTCGAACATCACCAATTACCGTCATTTCAGCGATCTCATTTGCTCGCTTTCTATTCTTATGGCAAAGAGCGAGGCCGCAATTAAGATTTTTCGCATACGAGTTGGCTCTTTTAGCCCCGCCTACGTCAGGAGCAGCCATGATGATATTGTTAGTATTTAGTAATTGTATTTCCTTAAGAAAAAGAGAAGATGCGTATAAATGATCAACAGGAACTTCAAAAAAGCCCTGAATTTGATCTGCATGTAAATCCATCGTCATTACTCTATCAACACCTGCGGCCATTAGCATATTTGCTACTAATTTCGCTCCTATTGCTACCCTAGGCTTGTCTTTTCTGTCTTGACGAGCAAAACCAAAATATGGGATAACCGCAATTATTTTACGTGCTGAAGCTCGTTTGGCCGCGTCGATTAATAATAATAATTCAAAAATATTTTCCGTCGGAGGCATAGTAGACTGCACAATAAATACATCCTGGCCCCTAACGGTTTCTTCGAAGGAAGGTTGAAATTCACCATCACTAAAAACAGTCACATTCACATCCCCTAAAGGCTGACCAAAATGCTCAGCAATTTGAGTTGCTAAATTCAGTGAAGCTCTTCCAGAAAATATCTTAACGCCCATTATTTTATTTAAGAGTGCGAAGTTAAGGATTTAAAAGAAAAAAAAATAATTTTAGGAATCAATTTAATTTAGAAAATTTCGTATTAATTTTTTTGTAATTTGCACAAAAAAACCGATTTCAATGAAAATATTAAAAATACAAGCATTACAAGGTCCAAATATTTGGAGTATTTCAAGAAAAAAACTTATCCAAATGCGATTAGATTTGGAGGAATTAGAAGAGTTGCCTACGAATAAAATCGAGGGGTTTAGAGAACGCATTGAGCTCTTGATACCATCGTTAATCACACATCGTTGTTCTGAGGGTTGTCATGGCGGATTTTTTATGCGAATTGATAAAGGAACATGGATGGGACATGTGATCGAGCATATTGCCTTAGAGATACAAACACTTGCTGGCATGGATGTCGGATATGGTCGAACGAGAGAAACCAAAACGAAAGGCGTATATAACGTTGTTTTTAATTATATCGAAGAAAAAGTAGGTGTATTTGCTGCTGAAGCATCTGTAAATATTGCTCAGGCACTTATCGATAACGTGCCGTATGATTTACAGCGGGACATTCAAAACATGCGAGAAATTCGCGAAAAAGTTCGCCTAGGACCGAGCACAGGAAGCATCGTTGATGAGGCAAAAGCAAGAGATATCCCATGGATTCGCTTAGGGACTAATTCATTAATTCAATTGGGGTACGGGATAAATCAAATGCGCTTTCAAGCTACTATTACCTGTAAAACCAGCAACATTGCAGTGGATATTGCTTGCAACAAAGAGCAGACAAAAAAAATGTTAGACGCGGCCTCAATTCCAGTTGCGAAAGGATCCATTTGTGTAGATGCTGAAGACCTTGAAGCTACCATTAAATCGATTGGTTATCCGATAGTACTAAAACCACTTGATGGGAATCATGGAAAAGGCGCATCCATCAACGTAACCAAATGGGAAGATGCCTTATTGGGCTTGGAATATGCACAAAAATATTCAAGAAAAGTTATTGTTGAACGTTTTATAACTGGGTATGATTTCCGGGTTTTAGTAATCGATAATAAACTAGTTGCTGCCGCCCAAAGAGTTCCTGCCCATGTAGTTGGAGACGGAAAACATACGATTAATGAATTAATTGCTCAAGTAAACGATGATCCTCGCAGGGGCTACGGCCACGAAAACGTATTAACTGAAATTGAAATTGATAGAGACAGTTTAGAATTATTGGATAAAAGAGGTTTTACTGTTGATACAATTCCAGAAAAAGCCGACATTGTCTATCTAAAATCAACCGCAAATTTGAGTACCGGAGGAACCTCGATTGATGTTACCGATATGATGCACCCGGAAAATATTTTTATGGCGGAAAGGATCTCTAGAATTATTGGATTGGATATTTGCGGAGTAGATATTATGGCGCGCAATTTAACAGAATCATTAAAAGAAAATGGCGGTGTTATTTTGGAGGTGAATGCTGCTCCAGGATTTAGGATGCATTTAGCCCCTTCTGAAGGATTGCCAAGAAATGTTGCTGCTCCAGTTATTGATATGCTCTATCCTCCGGGGAAACCCTCACGGATTCCAATAATTGCTATAACAGGGACCAATGGAAAAACCACAACAACTCGTTTAATTGCGCACATTGTTAAAAATAATGGCTTCCGAGTTGGTTTTACGACCTCTGACGGAATCTATATTCAAAATCATTTAATGGAAAAAGGAGATACAACCGGTCCTATTTCGGCCGAGTATATCCTAAAAGATCCAAATGTTGAGTTTGCTGTACTAGAAACAGCCAGAGGAGGTATTTTGCGATCCGGCCTAGGATTTAGTAAATGTGATATTGGCGTCATTACAAATATTCAGGAAGACCATCTAGGAATAAGTGATATCCATGATCTTAAAGATTTATCACGCGTAAAATCAGTGGTTGTTGAGAGTATAAAAAAAGGAGGGTGGGCTGTTCTAAACGGAGAAGATGAATATTGTTTAAAGATTGCTGAAAAACTCGATTGTAATGTTGCGTTATTTAGCTTAAACGAAAACAACGAGGCTATTGTTGAGCATTGTAAAAAGGGAGGCATTGCAGCCATTTATGAAAACGGATTCATTACTATAAAAAAGGGAGATTGGAAGATTCGAGTCGAAAAAGCGACCGTTATTCCATTAACGATGAGTGGGAAAGCTAAATTCATGATTGCAAATGTTCTGGCAGCTACGCTTGCCTCTTATATTTATGGATTTAAAATCGAGGACATTAAATTATCCTTAGCCACCTTTATTCCTGGCGCTGCACAGACTCCAGGACGCATGAATGTTTTTGAGTTTTCAAAATTTAAGGTCATGATTGATTTTGCACACAATCCTATGGGATACCGTGGTATTGAAGATTACCTTCAAAGTGTAGATGCAAGCCGAAAAATTGGCATTATATCCGGCATTGGAGACCGTCGAGATGAAGACATTAAAGAATGTGCGAGAATAGGCGCGAGAATGTTTGATCATATCATTATTCGACAGGAAAAATACTTGCGAGGCAGAACAGAAAAAGAGATAATTGACCTCATCATTGAAGGAATAATTGAATCAGATCCTACAACAACGTATGAAGTAGTCAACCTCGAGATAGATGCTATTCGACATGCTATTTCTTTAGCAAAAGAAGGAACGTATATTGTTGCACTGAGCGATGTAGTGGCAAATGCTATTGAAATTGTCCAAGGATATTTAGATGAGGAAATCGAAAATGTTGCGGGCTGACTAAATGAGCGAACGACAGATTTTCACCCTAAAGCAGGTGGTGTCTTCAATAAAGAAAACCATTGAAGATCGCTATCAAAGTCCTTATTGGGTAAAAGCGGAAATGCATAAGCTAAACCTTTACCCAAGTGGGCATGCATTTCCTGAATTAGTTCAAAAGGAAGGCGATAAAATAGTTGCTCAAATTAATGCCACTATTTGGAAAACTCAATTTAATCAGATTAACCGACGATTTATTGAGGTCGTTAAAGAACCGTTAGATGAGGGTAAAAACTTACTGTTGTATGTTAAAATAGTATTCAATGAATCCTATGGCTTAAGCCTACAAATTTTAGACATCGACCCCTCGTTTTCCTTAGGAGAATTGCAAAAAGAACGTGATGAATCAATAAAAAAATTACATGAATTAGGTGTTTTGAATAAAAATCAAAACCTACCTTTTCCCTTATTGCCCAAACGAATTGCTATCATTTCGGCAGAATCCAGCAAAGGGCTTTCGGATTTTATGCAGATGTTGGCCGAATCAAGCCATAAATACATCCTTGAAACCCATTTATTCCCCGCCTATCTTCAAGGTGATGTTGCTGTGAATTCAATTGTGCAAGTATTAACTAAAATAAAAAAGGTGCAACACCATTTTGATGTTGTCCTTATTATTCGAGGCGGTGGTGGTGAAGTAGGGCTTTCTTGCTATAATAATTTTGAACTATGTAAAAGTATTGCAGAGTTTCCCCTTCCTGTTTTAACGGGCATTGGCCATTCAACCAATTTAACTGTGGCTGAAATGGTTTCGTTTAGGCATGCCATAACTCCAACTAAATTAGCAGAGTTTTTATTGGTAAACTTTAAAGAATATGATGCTGAAATTCAAAATGCTTGCTACATTCTAAAGACAAAAAGCATAAACTGTCTGGCGCATTCAAAAACAGCCTTTAAAAATACGGCAGGTATGCTAAAACAATTAACGTTAAACCTGAGCCTCTCTGCACGAAACAACCTTAGTATTTGTTCTACTAAAATATCCTATTCAACATCACAAATGATAGAACGAGCGAATGGAAAAATCGATCGAGTTGTATTTACAATTGAGCGGACTGCCAAAAATCAGCTAGCAAATTACACCACCATTTTTGATGGATATAATACCCGGATTTTGTTGGCTATAGTGCATAAAAATGAACAAGAGGCGAAGCAATTAGTTGCATTTGAAAATATTATTAATGCCCTAAATCCTGAAAACGTTCTCAAAAGAGGCTACTCAATGACCTTGCATAAAGGTAAATTGATAAGCAAAGCAACGCCATTAAAAGAAGGCGATATTTTGTTGACCAAGACGGAAGATTTATTGATTACATCTACTTGGATAAAAACTGAATTACCTACCCATCAAGAACAAATTGAATAATAGATAGAATTATTGCAAGCAGCTAACAAGTTGATTACCTTTGTAAGTATGAATTTCACCTTTGGAAAAGCATATCATTTATGCGGAAAGAAAAAGATTGATGCCGTCTTTCAAGGAGGTGTTAAAATCCATGGATTCCCCTTTCTCTCGTATCATTTGCCCCAGCCAAAAGATGATTCAACGTTTAAGATTTTAGTGAGTGTTCCAAAAAAATTTATCAAGAAAGCACACGAACGTAACTACATAAAACGTTGTATGCGGGAGGGAATTAGAAAAAACAAGGAGCTGTTAGAAGAATTGCTACTTTTGAAAGGATTTGGACTGGATATTGCCTTGGTGTATGTTTCTCGAGAAAGAAAAGAATCAATTGAAATAGAACTAAAAATCGTTAGTCATTTAAAAAAAATCAGAAATGAATTACAAAATCAACTTAATTAAACAATTACTTTTTAGCGTAGTCTTGCTTTTTTCGCTCCAAGCGAAAGCCCAATCCAATGGTTTTGAGGTTATAAAAAGCCTTGAATTAATGGACCAAATTTATGAAAATCTCGATCTTTATTTTGTCGACGATGTTCAGCCTGGGAAATTATCAAAAGTTGCTATTGATGCGATGCTAAAAGAACTTGATCCCTACACTGTTTACTATGCTGAGGCGAATATCGAAGATTATCGCCTAATGACAACGGGACAATATGGTGGAATCGGATCTTTAATAAAAAAAGCAGATGAGTATGTATACATCAGCGAGCCATATGAAGGAAACCCTGCTCAAAAAAGTGGCTTGAGAGCTGGCGACAAAATCTTAGAAATTGATGGTAAAACGATGTTTAACAAACCAAGTGACCAAGTTTCCGATGCTTTAAAGGGGCCAAAAGGTACGGTGGTAAAAATACTAGTGGAACGATTCAATGAAGGAAATAAATTAATCGAAATAACACGTGATGAAATTAAAATCCCTGATGTTCCATATTACGGAATAATTAAAGAGAAGGTCGGTTATATTTCATTAAATAGCTTTACCCAAACTGCTTCTGAAGAAGTTAAAAAAGGAATCATCGCCATGCAAAAAGAGGGCATGGAGCAATTAATTTTAGATTTGAGAGGAAATGGTGGGGGCTTATTAATTGAGGCGGTAAAAATTGTAAATTTCTTTGTGCCCAAGGATAAGGTTGTTGTTTTTACAAAGGGGCGAGTAAAAGAGGAAAATCATGTTTATAAAACGATGGAGGAACCTATTGCCTTGGGATTGCCCCTGATTGTATTGATAGATGAGGGTTCTGCATCCGCAAGCGAAATTGTTGCAGGCAGCTTACAGGATCTAGACCGTGCCGTTATTATTGGAGAGCAAAGTTATGGAAAGGGATTAGTTCAACGCACCTATGATTTGAAATACGGATCTAAAGTTAAGATAACCATTGCGAAATACTATACCCCTTCTGGGCGCTGTGTGCAACGCTTGGAATACTATGATAAAGAGTCAGGGGCCAAGCCGAAAGAAATTTCAGATTCTTTACTGCGTAAATTTAAAACGCAAAATGGCAGGGATGTCATTGATGGTCGCGGAATAGATCCAGATCTTGCCATTGAAAAAGAAGACTTAAGTCAATTTAGCGCCCTGCTATTTAGCAAAAACATATTCTTTAATTATGCCACCCAATACCGTTCTAATAATAAAGAAATCGCTGCATCAGATAAATTTCAATTATCTGATGATGAATACGCTATATTTAAAACATATGTCTTAAATGCTAAATTAAATTACTCGACAGCTGCACAAAACGCATTAAAAAAGTTGAAACTAGAAGCCGAAAAGGAGGGGACGTTTGACGAGCTTAAAGCAGAATACGAAAATATACTTGTGAAAATAAGCCCTGACCCAGCAAAAGACCTTGATAAATATCGAACTGAAATTACTGAAATGCTAGAAAATGAAATTGTTTCCCGGTACTATTTCCAAAAAGGACGTACAATAAATTCCTTTGAACATGATCCAGCAGTCATCAAAGCAATTAAAACGGCAATGGATAACAATTCCTATAATGCCATTCTGAAAAATTAAGCGCCTAGTGAGCAGCACGATAAAAGGTATTTCGAAACGAACAAGCGATAGGATTCACCTTTTCCTTATTGGGATTATGCTAATAGGCATAGTTTGCAGTAAGTTTCTTATGTCTATCACCCTATTTCTATGCATTGGAAATCTACTTCTAGAAATGGATTTTCGTGCCTATTGGAAACGAATTAAAGAAAATCATCTTTTACACCTGATTCTTGGTTTTTATCTATTACATCTTCTAAGTCTTTTTTGGAGCGAAAACATCGCATACGGCCTTAATGATTTAAGGGTCAAGGCTCCCTTATTGGTTATTCCTGTCATTCTAATTGCTAAACCGATTGCAAAAGCCAATCTTAAATGGCTGTACTTACTGTTAATTGTTAGTTTATTGATTACGTCCCTTATCAATTTCTGTAGTTATCAATTTTCCTTAGCGAACCATACCGCTATAGATATTCGAGAACTTTCATTGTTTGGATCACATATCCGATATGGAATGTTATTGTCCTTTGGTCTTGGCGTCTGTTTTTTTCTAAGCCGCGAACTGAAGAAGTATTCTCTTATTTGGATATTCATCGGGGCTTGGTTTATTTTCTATACCTATTATAGCCAAATACTTTCAGGGCTTATTGCCTTACTTGTTGTTATTACGATTTTGGTAATTTTTCACCTGAAAGAAAGGAAATGGATCTTATTTAGTGTCTTTACGCTGGTTATTTTTGGGATAAGTGCTATACTCTTTTATATTTTTACGCCAAAAACCACAACGCATAAACAAGCTAATAATATCGCTGAAGTGCGCTCGGCATGGAATAAAAGATCACCGTATGCATTCGATAGCCTTGACCTAAAAAAACAAGCATTAAAAACCACTCTAACAAGGTATTTAGATTCAAAAGAATTGCCACATAATGATCTTGGAATTAGTGCACTTAGCCAAAAGGATGTTCATAATATTGAAAATGGATATGCTGATGTTCATGAAACAGGGTTCGGGTTTGCAGCAAGAATGTACGGGGTGAGGTATCAAATACAGCATAGCCAAAATCCAAACGGACATTCCCTGCTACAACGGTTGGAATCATGGCATACGGCACGCCAAATCATACAAAAAAATTGGTTGCTCGGAGTAGGTGCTGGGGATGTCGCCGATGAATTTGAAAAAAAATATAACGAGAATAAATCTCTTTTAATCAAAGAAAATAGAATCCGTGCACATAATTCATACCTTACCTATTGCTTAAGTTTTGGTATTTTAGGGCTCCTCTTATTTGTCTATTTACAATTCGCCTTCTTTTTCAAGCAGTTTAAGGAAATGAACTATTTAGGCATCTTATTCCTCAGCGTTTCAATTGTGTCTTTTCTTTTAGAAGATACCTTAGAAACACAAACTGGCGTTACTTTTTTTGCCTTTTTCTATGCCCTTTATGCTATAAAAGAAACAAGACTAAACGACAATTAATCTTTTTTAATTACCTTCGTCAAACATGTCTATAGAAGTAAATAATCTTTTTAAATATTACGGTCAACAAGCCGCTGTGAACGATGTTTCGTTCTCTGTTAAGCAAGGGGAAATTCTTGGTTTTCTCGGTCCAAACGGAGCAGGGAAATCGACCACGATGAAAATAATTACGGGGTTTATCCCCTCCCATTCAGGCGAGGTGACAGTTTGCGGTCTAAAAGTAGATGTAGATAATCTAGAAGCAAGAAAGTTGATTGGGTATCTTCCAGAAAACAACCCTTTATACCTCGACATGTATGTGAAAGAATACCTTGAGTTTGTTGGAGGGATTTATAAAATAAACAAGTTAAAAAGCAGAGTGAATGAGATGATTGATGCTGTTGGTTTAGGCATTGAGCAAAATAAAAAAATTGGTGCATTATCGAAAGGATATCGGCAACGAGTTGGTTTAGCTCAAGCAATCATTCACGATCCAAAAGTGCTAATTCTAGACGAACCAACCTCTGGTTTAGACCCCAATCAATTAGTCGAAATTCGCGAACTTATCAGAACCATTGGCAAGGAGAAAACCGTGATGTTCTCAACACATATCATGCAAGAAGCTGAAGCTATTTGCGATCGTTTGGTCATTATCAATAAAGGCCGTATTGTAGCTAATGAAAAAGCACTAAGCTTGCAAGAAAAAAATGAAGAGCAAACAAGTTATATTGAATTTGATCAAGTTGTTTCCAAAACGCAATTGGCCAAAATTATAGGCGTAAAAAAAGTGGAAGCTGTCAAAAATGGCTGGTTAGTGTCTTCTGATCAAAAAATTGATTTGAATAAAGAAATAGCGCTGCATGCGCAACAAGAAGGGTGGCTTATTTTAACCTTAAAGACCGAAAAGAAAACCCTTGAAGAAGTGTTTAGAAACTTAACCAAATAAATAATGCCGTCTAATTTTATTGCTGAATTACGTTGGAGAGGAATGATACATGATATCATGCCCGGTACTGAAGAAGCGCTAAAAAGGCAGGTCTCTGCTGGGTATATCGGATTCGATCCTACTGCCGATTCACTTCATGTTGGTCATCTGGTACAAATCATGACCTTAGTTCATTTTCAACGTGCAGGACATAAACCATTTGCATTGGTTGGTGGGGCAACAGGAATGGTTGGAGATCCCTCCGGGAAGTCAAAAGAGCGAAATTTATTGAATGCCGAAACCTTAAATCATAATGTGGCCTGCGTTAAAAAACAACTTGAGAAGTTTTTAAATTTTGAGCGTGGTGAAAATGCTGCAGAATTGGTTAACAACTTCGATTGGTTTAAGGATTTTTCTTTTTTAGATTTTATCCGAGATGTGGGTAAACACATTTCGATAAATTATATGCTCTCAAAGGATTCTGTTAAATCAAGGCTAGAGACAGGCATGTCTTTTACTGAATTTAGCTATCAGTTAGTTCAGGGGTATGATTTCTATTATCTCAACCAACATAAAAATTGCATCTTACAATTGGGAGGATCAGATCAATGGGGAAATATAGTGACAGGAACTGAATTGATTCGACGAAAATCGGGCAATGAGGCCTATGCAGTAACCACTCCTCTTATCAAAAAAGCAGATGGGACAAAATTCGGCAAAACCGAAGGGGAAAGTGTATGGCTTGATCCAATGAAGACATCCCCATATCAATTTTATCAGTTTTGGCTAAATACGAGTGATGCAGATGCGCCAAATTACATTCGAATCTTCACACTAAAAACGGAAAAAGAAATTGATGAAATAATTAGCCTTCATGAAGCCGAACCACACGTGAGAATATTGCAAAAAGCGCTGGCCGAAGACATTACCTTAAGAGTCCATGGAGATGATGATTTAGCAAATGCTATTCTTGCATCGAAAATATTATTTGGAAATTCAACTACAGCAGAGTTAATGGACATAAATGAGCGTGATTTTTTAACTATTTTCGAAGGTGTTCAGCAGGTCGATATTTCCAAAATTGAACTGGAAAATGGCTTAACTATTGTTGACGCGCTATGCTCAAAATCCGGGTTCCTATCGTCTAATGGAGAAGCTCGTAGAGAACTGAAGGCCAATGCAATTTCTGTTAATAAGCAGAAGGTTATCGAAGACTTTGTACTAACAAATAAGGATTTAATACAAGGTAAATTCATCCTTTTAGGAAAAGGAAAAAAGACCAACTACATTCTAAAAATTTGTGATTGATTTATAAAATCAACATGGCATCACCGTACGAATAAAATCGATACTTTTCTTGAATCGCTTCATGATATGCCTTCATCATTAATTCGTGCCCACAAAATGCAGAAATCATCATTAATAAGGTTGAAAGTGGCGTATGAAAATTCGTTATTAAACTATCTGCTATCGAAAAATCATAAGGAGGAAAAATAAATTTATTCGACCATCCGTCAAAAGGTTTCAAGTCACCAGTAGTAGAAACGGATGTTTCAATGGCACGCATAGAGGTTGTTCCCACAGCGCAAACTCTTTTCTTGTTTTGCTTTGCTTCATTTACAATTCTTACCGCTTCTTCAGAAATAATGACCTGCTCTGAATCCATTTTATGTTTAGTTAAATCCTCCACTTCTACAGATCGAAAGGTGCCAAGACCAACATGAAGAGTTACCTCAGCAAAATTAACTCCTTTAATTTCTAATCTTTTTAATAATTCTCTAGAAAAATGAAGTCCTGCAGTTGGAGCTGCAACAGCCCCTTCTTCTTTTGCATATATGGTTTGGTAACGCTCTTCATCTGATTCTTCTACGGCCCTTTTTATGTATTTTGGTAATGGTGTTTCACCAAATTCAGTTATTTTGGCTTTAAATTCCTCATAAGGCCCATCAAATAAAAATCGCAAGGTGCGACCACGAGAAGTTGTATTATCAATTACCTCAGCAACTAATGAATCATCTTCTCCAAAATATAATTTATTGCCAATTCTGATTTTCCTAGCTGGATCAACAAGGACGTCCCATAATAGGCTTTCGCGATTTAATTCGCGCAATAAGAAAACTTCTATTTTAGCCCCTGTCTTTTCTTTGTTGCCATACATTCGGGCAGGAAAAACACGCGTATTATTCCTTACCATCACATCACCTTCACTAAAATAAGACAAAACATCTTTAAATAATTTATGCTCGATTTTTCCAGTTTTTCGATGAATGACCATTAACCTTGCTTCATCGCGATTATCTGATGGATATTCTGCTATCAACTCTTCTGGTAAATCAAAGCTAAACTCTGATAATTTCATTTTACTCATATCTATTTTTTAAGTGGCATTTTTGAAACGCTTGCAAAGATACACTATCTCACCCCCATTTGTCAAGGATTTTCTTAATTTATTATAATTTAGCATGTCTTCAGTCACTGAAATGCCTTTAACAAACAATAATTAATTATTGTATCCAAAGAATGTATTCACTTTTAATTCCATGTACTCAGAATCATTATTTTTGCCTGCGGTCTTAGCTGCAAAATTCATTCATAATAAATCTAGTGAAGCACTCAAAAAATAAATTAGCCAAGGAAAGCTCTCCCTATTTATTACAACATGCCAATAATCCCGTGAATTGGGTGCCTTGGTCTAACGAAGTATTTGAAACGGCAAGAAAAGAAGGTAAATTAATCTTAATTAGTATTGGCTATTCGGCGTGCCATTGGTGCCACGTTATGGAAAAAGAATGTTTTGAAGATGATGAAGTGGCGGCATTTATGAATCAATACTTTGTTAACGTCAAGGTGGACCGTGAGGAAAGGCCCGATGTTGATCAAGTGTATATGAGCGCCCTTCACCTTATGACACAGAAGGGTGGATGGCCATTAAATTGTTTTTGTTTGGATGACGGAAGACCAATCTATGGGGGAACTTATTTTCCTAAAGAGAATTGGTTGGAGGTAATGGCTGCATTGGTTAAAACTCAACAGAATGATTTTGCAAGAATGTTAGATTTTGCAAGCAAACTTGAGGAAGGTATTCAATCCAGTGAATTGATTACTAAGCCTGTATTACCTCAACAATTAGACGAAAACATACTACATTATACCATCGACACTTGGAAGAATAATTTTGACAATAAGGAAGGTGGCTCGGCAAGAGCTCCTAAGTTTCCATTGCCTAATAATTATCTTTTCCTTCTCTATTATAGTCAGTTATTTAATCACAACGAAGTAAGAAATCATGTTAAGCTTACCCTAAATAAGATGGGGCAAGGCGGAATCTTTGATCAAATTGGAGGCGGTTTTTCTCGCTATTCCGTTGATGTCTTATGGAAGGCTCCCCATTTTGAGAAAATGCTGTATGATAATGCCCAATTAATCGAATTATATACGATCGCTTATCAGATTTTTGGTGATCCTTGTTATCAAAAAATTGTTGAGCAAACAGTTGAATGGCTGAATCGAGAAATGCGCTCGGAAGAAGGTTGTTTTTATAGCGCACTTGATGCCGATAGCGAGGGTGAAGAAGGGCGATTTTATTGTTGGAACAAAGAGGAATTGAAAAAAATACTCGGCAAGGACTTTGGTTGGGCTGAAAAATTTTATTCAATAAACGAAGACGGATACTGGGAAGAAGGCAAATATATTTTACTGAAACGAAAGAGTAATCAAGATTTTGCAGAAGAAATGGCTTGGACAAACAGTCATTTAAAAAATAAAATCGCAGAAATTAATGAAAACTTGCTGTTTCATCGACAGAAAAGAGTGCGTCCCGGTTTAGATTACAAGTGCCTTACTTCTTGGAACGCCCTGCTCATTTCAGCCTTATGCCAAGCATATAATACCTTTGATAATGAGGCTTACCTTACCGCTGCTGAGCAAACTGGTCAATGGATCCTTACGGTTCAAATGGACAAAAACAACCAGCTTTTCCATAGTTTTGCTAAGGGTAAAGCAACAATAAGTGGCTTTCTAGAAGATTATGCCTGTACTATTGATGCGTTCATTAAGCTTTATAAAAGTTCTAAAAATAGTAAGTGGCTGCTTACAGCAGAAAAATTAACAAAAACGGTCGAAAAAGAGTTTATGCATCCTGAAAGTAAAATGTGCTATTTTACGAATGAAGGAAATACGCTCATTGCGAGAAAGATGGAGTTACACGACAACGTAATGCCCGCAAGCAATTCTGTTATGGCTAAAAATTTCTGGATAATGGGTCATTATTTTAAAAATGAAAATTGGATTGGGTATGCGCAACAAATGTTAGCAAATGCTAGTGAAGATATGGAAGGCTATGGACCAGGGCATTCCAATTGGGGTATTTTATATTTAATGGAGTTAAAAGGAGCAGTAGAAATCAGCTGCCTTGAGAAATTGCCAAACAACTTAAATAAACACCCCGTATATCCACCAGAAAGAGTGATTTTATCGTATCATTCTGAAATTTCATCGGAAATTTCCAGAGGTGAAAAAGGCATCTATATCTGTGCTAAGGGGAGTTGTTTTCCACCTGTATCGAACGAAAAGGAATACCTTGAACTACTAATTGGCGTATAATTAACCTTTTCTAGCCAAAACCTTAAGGACTGCCGAAATAATATTTTGGGTATCTATACCATATTTGGTCATAAGTTCCATGGGTGCGCCACTCTCGCCAAAAGAATCATCAACGCCTACAAACTCTTGCGGAACCGGTAGATTTCTTGATAAAACTTGTGAAATTGCCTCACCTAGCCCACCATTAATCATGTGTTCCTCAGCGCTTACTACACATTTTGTTTTGGCAACAGATGCTAAAATAGCTGCTTCGTCCAAGGGTTTTATCGTGTGCATGTTTATCAATTCAACTGATATTCCACGCTCCTCCAATGTTTTAATCGCTTCAATTGATTTCCACACCAAATGCCCGCAAGCAATTATTGTTACGTCATTCCCTTCTTTGATGACATCGGCCTTGCCGATAATAAAAGGTGCATCAGGTTTGATGAAAATAGGCATCACCGGACGACCAAACCTAAGATAAACTGGACCTTGATGGTCTGCAATTGCAATTGTTGCTTGTTTTGTTTGATTAAAATCTGCCGGCACTATAACGGTCATGTTGGGTAACATGCGCATCATTCCAATATCTTCTAATATCTGATGGGTTGCACCATCTTCTCCCAAAGTCAATCCAGCATGTGAAGCACAAATTTTTACATTCTTTTGAGAATACGCTATTGATTGCCGTATTTGGTCATAAACCCTACCGGTAGAAAAATTCGCAAAAGTACCTGTGAAAGGTATCTTTCCACCGATCGTCATCCCTGCAGCAATCCCCATCATATTTGCTTCGGCAATTCCAATTTGAAAAAATCGATCTGGATTTTCTTTCAAAAAGGCGTCCATTTTTAAAGACCCAGTTAAATCCGCACAAAGTGCAAGTACATTCGGATTTACCCTTCCTAATTCCGCTAATCCTTCGCCAAATCCTGAGCGTGTATCTTTATGTCCTAGTATTTCAATTTCCATCGGTTATAAATTTATTAGTGTGTTTTTGATTGATTCAATTTTGAATTTTTTTTCTTGAGTATATCCTGTAGACTTTTGATCCCTTTCTCTGCAAACTAGTTTGTAATTGCCTGGCTGAAGTGAAAACATAGCATTCATTACTTTTTCATCTAAATTCAAAACCCATTCAAATCTGCCATTTCCACGATCCACAAATACTTGCCCGACCATGTTTTTGGCACTTTTCAATTCCAGTGTTCCCGGTGATTTAATATTTACGATACTTGTTTTACTTTGTGTGATTTCAACCCTTTCATAAGTTCTTGGTAAGGTTAAAATTTCCAGGTCATACGTCCCTATTAGGTATTTGTCTTGTGAATTAACGGCTTGAACATGTATTGTTTCCGTATTACCCTTTAACATAATCCTAGTTAAAACAGAAGGGGGACCTGTAAATTTTAGAAAGCCCTGCCCTGCATCTATTTGAATAATATTGTGAGTGTTTCGTGTTATTTTAATGCCTTTCTTTTGAATTTTAGGCAGGGTATTTACTACTAAATCATAACTGATTGATGGGTCAATTACTAAGGTGTCTGGATTATTGTATCGATTCATTGTGTGAAGAAAAGTATACTTTAAATTTTCTGTGCCACTTTCAACTAAAAACATACTGACATTTGTTTCTGTCGGTTTCTTAGCCTGATCATTTAAGTTAATTTGAACAGTTGTTCGTGTTATTATTTTTTCAATAATCGTAGTTAATACACTTTTAAAGGAATCCTTGTCTTCGGCATCAGAATAGGATCCTATGCAAGCGAAATTTTCTAAATAGCTGAGGTCCATGCCCAATCCAATGACAAAAGGAGTTACTTTAACGCCCTTTTCTCGAAGTTTTTTTGCAATTACGCAGGGATTATTATCGCAAGATTCCAAGCCGTCAGTAATTAAGATAATTACATTCCGGGATAAGGTATCTGGAAAATCGCCTGCCGCTGCTTCTAAAGACCTCGCAATTGGTGTGGCTCCTTTAGCAATGAGACCACGAATTTTATTTTTTATTATGTCAATATTTCCAATGCTAAAAGGGACTTCCAATTTGGTGTCATTGCAATCTTGTATGTCATTCGTAATAGGAACTTGGTGCCCATAAACACGCAAGGCAATTTCGGTATTCGGAACCTCCTTGAACATTTCCATTGCTTGAATCAATACTTCTTTTGCGCCAACTAATCGAGTTTGTTTACCCCACGTTGAATTCATACTATTCGAAGCATCTAATATAAAAAGTATACGCGTTGTTCTTTCTTGCTGTGCAGCGCAAAGCAGTGGAAAAAAGAGAACGAGTATAAAATATCTCATATTAGTAATCGCCTAAGGTTTCTGCCAGTTGCTCTAATGCCGCTTCTAATTGTTGATCATTAGGCGCAGAACCATGCCACTTGTGGGTGCCCATCATAAAATCAACGCCTTGACCCATTTCTGTCTTCATTATAATAACAATTGGTTTGCCTTTACCTGTCAAGCTAATTGCTGAATCCATAACGCTACGAATTGAATTGAAATTGTGCCCATCCATTTCAAGCACTTCCCAACCAAAAGCTTTCCATTTTTCAGACAGATTGCCAAGTGGTAAAACATCGTCTAAATCACCATCAATTTGCCTGCCATTAAAATCAATTGTAGCAATGATGTTATCAACCTTGTTTGCTGAAGCATACATTGCCGCTTCCCAAATTTGACCTTCTTGTAGTTCGCCATCACCGTGCAAAGTGAACACCAAATTATTATCCTTATTAAGTTTTTTTGAAATCGCAGCACCGATCCCTACGGATAAGCCTTGACCTAAAGAACCTGAGGCCATTCGAATGCCTGGTAACTTTTTGTCTGTAGAAGGATGTCCCTGCAATCGTGATGACAGTCGTCTAAATGTTGCCAACTCAGAAACCGGAAAATATCCTGCCCGAGCCAAAACACTATACCAAACGGGCGATATATGGCCGTTTGACAAGAAAAACAAGTCTTCTTCCTTTCCATCCATTGAAAAGTTTTCAGCATTAATCCGTAGTTTTTCAAAATAGAGAAAGGATAAAAAATCAGCGCAGCCAAGTGATCCTCCAGGATGACCAGAGTTTACTGCGTGAACCATTCTAAGGACATCTCTCCTTACTTGCGAGGCAATTTCTACTAATTTATTATTATCCATTTGTCTATTTTTTTCTTTCGGACAAAGCTAAGTTTAATTAAGCAGCACTATTGAAATAAAAAATGAACAATATGTGCAACTTTTCAACGAAAAAATGGTCTATAAACTTGATGAAAGGAAAACTATCGTCTAATTCGCTACTTTTGCTACCAAATAAATAAATTATGAATAAAATATTACTCTTTATAAGTCTTTTATTTTTAGGCTTAACAACTCAGGCTCAAGTATCGTCTAAAAAACTTCTAAAGGAGTTGAAAAAAGTATACACTAAATCAGAATTAGAATCCTTCAAAAAGGAATACGGCAGCCTTGATATTCTTTTCTATGCATACGATCATGCCGTTTTTAATGTAAATAATAATGGAGGAAAAGAAACTTCCGCGCTTCCTGTTGCAGCACATTCGAATCATTTTACGGATTTCGGCGTAAAGCTTTTACCCTATAACCAATACTTTAGAAATGAAAATCCTGAAGTCATTGTCGCCGTTAAGTCGATTTTCATGCTCCAATATGAAATGAAGCAAAACGCATCTAAACTTATAAAATAATCAGATGAAGCAATTTATATTCTCCGCACTTACCATCATCCTTGGGTTCTCTTTAAATTCTCAGATTTTATTAACTGGGCCAGACTATCCGACGAGTAATCCCTTAAACTGCTCAGCGATTGTCCCACCTGCTGGGGGAACCAATTTTTCAGATGGCCCTGCCAATTACGCACCCAATATGAATGAGGTAATTACCTTTTGCCCAGACCTTACTCAAGGCTCAAAAGTTTCCATCGTTTTTGCAACAAACATTGGATTCACTTTCGATGTGCACCCCACTGATACGCTTTATGTTTACGATGGTCCATCCATTGCCTCCCCTTTGCTTGGTGCCTACAATTCAGGGACTAATCCAAATGGCTTTTTTGTTCAAGCCTCGTTTCAAAATAATCCCAGCGGTTGCTTAACACTGAAGTTTAAATCAAATGGAACTTCTGAAGGCACAGGTTGGGACGCCAATGTAGCATGTGGTAATCCCCAACAACCCTTTTTTCCTCACATGCATGCTTATGTTAATGGTTCAGGTCCCGATGCGCTAAATCCTGCAGATACAGGATATGTAGATGTTTGTTTTGGAGACTCAATATTATTTGTGGCAGATCCCGCTTTCCCCTATGCTTTTGAAGTAACGAATACAGGCTATTCTCAAAATCCAAACAATTGTGCTTACCAATGGACCATTGGTGGTGTTGGTCAATTCAACAACGATTCTGTATGGTTTACCCCACCCAACAGAGCTGGCTACTTTGTAGACTTAAGGGTAACCGATATTTTTCCTCAAATTAAACGAATTACAGCAAAAGTCCGCGTATCGCAACTCCCCAATTTCGCAGGAACAGGACCATTTCAAGATACCGTTTGTTTAGGTCAAAACACCTTACTTATTGGCGGGGTCACCTCTCAAGATACCGTTGGGGTTGACATTCCTTTTGGAGAATTTGAAATCGGCGGTATTTTCGCAGGATTAACCTTTCTCCCCGATGGAAGTGGGGTTCAATACCAAACCAACATTGCCATATCTGGATTTGACGACTCCACAACTATCACCAGTGCGGGCGATTTCGATCAACTCTGTCTAGACATCGAGCATTCTTATATTGGCGATTTAGAAATTGCCTTAACATGTCCTAATGGGACAGTTGTTTCACTGATGAATGCCTATAACCAAACCCCTTTTGGTTGGGCAGAATTGGTGCCTGGCGGTTGCGGAAATGGTATTGGTACCTTTTTGGGCAACGACACCAATTTAGATGGTGGCGCTCCTGGCGCTCCGGTCTGGTCGTATTGCTTTTCGCCTACATTAGCCACCTTTGGCACCATCTGCACCGAAAATGCTGCAGGAAATTGGATTACAAACGACTATGGGTTTCCTTCTATGAACCCCAATGGAATCTACCTCCCAGATGGCGACTTTAATGGTTTTATCGGCTGTCCGGTAAATGGAAATTGGACCATCACCGTGCAAGATAACCAAGGAATTGATGATGGATATATTTTTCAATGGGGAATTTACTTTAATGCATCTCTTTACCCTGAATCCGAGGGCTATCAAAACACTATTGTTAGTGACTTCTGGTCAAATAACCCCACCATAATTTCTGGTCAATTAGATACCGCAATTGTTATTCAACCCTTGGTTTCTGGTACTACTTTTTACACTTACAATGTGGTAGATGATTTTGGTTGCAGCTACGACACCACAGTAACGCTAGAGGTACTACCCTTGCCGGCTATTTTTAGCGACACCATTGCGTGTAATCTATTTTATCAAGTAAGCAACACCTTCTCTTATAGTGGCGGCGTTTGGAATGCAGCCGATACAGCTGTCCACTTTTCAAATACAGCTGGACCCAACCCCATTATATCAACCACAACTCCAGGAATATATACCGTTTCTTTTACCGACAATGCGTGCCAAAATGTACTGACTGCCGAAATTGAATTTCCTCCATATGTTTACACAGATATTTTGGACTCCGCTATTTGTAATGGAGCAAGTATAGACTTGATTGCTGCCACGATTAACTCTGGAAGTTTGCAACAAGGCTACAATCCTACCTTTGAATTGCTATGGAGTACCGGAGATACAACTAACCTTATCGTGGTTGATCAACCCGGACAATATTCGGTAACAATGTCTAACACTTGCCATAGTTATACCGACTTTTCTCTAGTCACCATCAAACCTTGTGACATAGAAGTTCCTAATATTATTGTGTTATCATCTACGGCAGGCAATAATATATTTAATGTCGATTACAATGGCATCTCTGAATTCGAATGTTTTATTTTAAATCGTTGGGGAAATACTATCTACACCTATACTGATCCTGCTGGGGGTTGGGATGGAAAAACCCAAGATGGAAAATTAGTAGAAGAAGGCACTTATTTTTATAAAATAAACGCAACATTTGATGGCGGTATTGATGTTGAGAAGCACGGCTTCGTTTACCTTAAATACTAATTCTCCCCATATTATCGCTTAACTAAAGAGCGATATCATTCGAAAATGCGCAATAGTTAAATTATGTTCTACATTAATGATAATTCCAGCAAAGAAAGAGCTTAATTCGATGTTTACTTATTTAATTAAGGCGTTTTTGTAATTTTGTAAAAAAGTAACTAATGAAAATTGTAGGGATTAATGGTTTTGGTAGAATTGGACGTTGTTTTACTCGTTTAGCTCTTTTAGACCCAAACATTGAGGTGGCGCTTGTGAATGATTTGGCCGATGTGAATACTTTAGCTCATTTGCTAAAATACGATAGTATCCACGGAGGACTTAACCTACCCTTTACCATTGAAGGAAATTCTCTTCATTTTTCAAATGGGAAAAAGATACATTTTATTAATGAAAAAAATCCGGCAGATATCAATTGGTCAGCGCACAATGTGGCTTACGTATTAGAATCTACAGGTCTATTTTTAACCAAAGAAAATGCATCTAAACACTTAAAGCCGGGAGTAAAAAAGGTGGTCTTGTCAGCGCCACCTTCAGATAAGGATATAAAAAGTATCGTTTTAGGTGTTAATGAGCACGAATTAACCGAGGACGATTTAATAATTTCAAATGCATCCTGTACAACAAATAATTCTGCGCCGATGATCAAAGTGTTAAAGGAATTATTTCCAATAGACGTTGCTTATATTTCAACCATTCATAGCTATACATCAGACCAGCGATTACACGACTCACCCCATAAAGATTTAAGAAGAGCGCGCGCTGCAAGTATGTCTATTATACCAACCTCAACAGGAGCGGTGAAAGCAATAACACAGATATTCCCAGAGCTCGATGGTAAAATTACCGGAGGAAGCGTTCGTGTTCCAGTTAGTGATGGGTCAATGACGGAGATTACTCTTGTTACCACAGAAAAAATTAGTGCGGCCGAAATCAACGCGGCAATGAAAAATGCAGCTGAAGGTAACTTAAAAGGAATTCTATCCTACACAGAAGATCCCATAGTATCCGTTGATATAATTGGCAATCCCAATAGTTGTGTGTTCGATGGTGGACTCACATTGGTCTTTAATAATCTTGTAAAAGTGGTTGGATGGTATGACAATGAAGTGGGTTATTCAAACCGATTAGTTGATTTAATCAAGCTACTTTAAGAAGCTAATGCAGTAATACCCGGCAATTCCTTTCCTTCAAAATATTCTAATAGCGCACCCCCTCCTGTGCTTATATAACTTACTTCATCCTCAAAGCCAAACTTTAATACCGCTGCAGCACTATCTCCTCCCCCAATTAGACTAAATGATCCATTCTTCGTTGCTGAGGCAACAGCTGAAGCCATCGATTTTGTACCTTCAGAAAAAGACTCCATTTCAAATACCCCCATTGGGCCATTCCATAAGATTGTCTTGCTTTTGGATAGAACGTTTTCAAATTCACGGCTTGACTTTTCTCCAATATCTAAGCCCATCCATCCGTCAGGAATTTCATTGCTCAAACACATATTTACCTTAGCAGTGGGCGAAAATTCATCCGCTATTACCGAATCAATGGGCAAATGAATTTGCACACCATTTAGCTTAGCCTTTTCGAGAATGGCTAAACAGATGGGAATGCGTTCTACTTCACATATTGAGTTTCCTATATTACCCCCTAATGCTTTGATAAAAGTATACGCCATGCCTCCACCAATAATAATGTGATCGGCTATAGACAGGAGGTTTTCAACGATTAAAATTTTATCTGAAACCTTTGCTCCGCCAATAATGGCAGTAAATGGCTTTTTACCATAAGTTAGAACTTTCTGCGCGTTTTCAATTTCTGCTTTCATCAAAAAACCCATCATTTTGTCAGCTGGAAAAAAGGAAGCAATTTGAGTTGTACTCGCGTGAGCACGGTGCGCCGTACCAAAGGCATCATTTACGAAACAATCCCCTAAACTTGATAGTTTTTGTGCAAATTCAATCGATCCTGCCGTTTCCTCTTTGTAAAATCGGACGTTTTCAAGCATCATGACTTCACCTGGCTGTAATGATTTAGATTGTCTAATTGCCTCATCACCAATACAATCCAAAGCAAATTGAACCGGTAAATCTAATAAATCAGAAATGCATGGCAAGATGTTTTTTAAGGAATACTGTTGCTCAGGTCCATTTTTTGGACGTCCAAAATGCGAGATTAAAATTACAGCACCACCGTTCCCTAAAATATACTTAATCGTCGGTAAGGCCGCTCTAATTCGTTTATCATCTAGTACATTGAATGTTAATTTATCCAATGGAACATTAAAATCCACTCGAATTATTGCCTTCTTTCCCTTAAAATTGTAGTCGGTAATGGTAATCATCTTAGCTGTTTTCAGCGAAATTAACAAAAAAAGAAGCGAAGAGGAACAATTATGGTCTGAATAAGGGCTCAACTAAAAATAATCACTAATATTGAAATTCATAAATAAACATAACATGATAAAGTACCTTTTAATTACATTAATGCTATGCGCTCTTGTCGCTTGTAAAACCAGTAAAGCAATCGAAGTAGATGCCGAATTCACCGAGGAAGATTTTAGCGAAATTACAGATAGCATGTATACGGATGATGGGTTTTATATGGATGAAGGGTATGACGATTTTTTAGATGAAGAGTTAACAGGCATTCGAGGAATCTACAAGCCATCCAGAACCTTATTAACCGATTTAATTCATACGAAATTAGATGTTCGATTTAATTGGGCACAATCACGGATGAATGGAAGAGCAACAATTAGTGCTAAGCAGCATTTCTATCCATCCGATAGTTTAGTCTTAGATGCAAAAGGAATGGATATATTAAAAGTAGAATTAAATGGATCTCCCTTAGTTTATACCTACCGCGATAGCCTAAAACTATCTATTAATTTAGGAAAAACATACAAGAAAGATGAGGTGTTTACTGTTACAATAGAGTATGTTGCGAAACCTGATGAGCGGAAAACGAGTGGAAGCGCTGCCATTACCTCTGATAAAGGCCTCTACTTTATTAATCCTAAAGGAGAAAATAAAGACAAAATGCCTCAGATTTGGACACAGGGAGAAACCGAAGCAAATTCAGTTTGGTTTCCAACTATTGATGCGCCAAATGTGAAAACGACGCAAGAAATCTTTATGACCGTTGATAAGAAATATAGCACATTGTCCAATGGAAAATTAATGAGCAGCAAGCAAAATGAAGATGGCACTCGAACAGATCATTGGAAACAAGATCAAGCGCACGCCCCTTACCTATTCATGATGGCTGTTGGTGAATTTGTAACCGTGAAAGATTCCTATACCCGTCAGAATGGAACTAAAATGGACGTTAACTATATTGTAGAGCCTTCTTTTGAAAAAGATGCTCGCGCTATTTTTGGAGAAACACCAGCCATGATTAAGTATTTTTCAGAACGTTTAGGGGTGGATTACCCTTGGGATAAGTATTCTCAAATCGTCGTTCGGGATTATGTTTCAGGTGCAATGGAAAATACTGGAGCTGTCATTTTTGGCGATTACGTTTATAAAACAGACCGTGAATTATTAGATAATAACGATCAATCTACTATAGCGCATGAATTGTTTCATCATTGGTTTGGCGATTTGGTTACTTGCGAATCATGGGCAAACTTACCCCTCAATGAGTCCTTTGCTAATTATGCACAATACTTGTGGGATGAATATCGCTATGGTCTTGATGAAGCAGATTATCAAGCAGAAAGTGAGGCAAAGGGCTATTTTGAAGCTGCC
>JBILCD010000256.1:0-3100 GCA_044353285.1 Crocinitomicaceae bacterium
TTTTGAAATACACAAACCCCAATTAAAAAACATACTACCATCGCTTTCATAACACTTGATTTTTAGAGTGAATAATTTAATGTAGTGATGTTTCATAGATTTCTTTTAGCTCAATAATAGCGACTTCGAGTTTGGTTACACTAGAGAGATTATTTCTAAAACTTTTTCAGAAGTCACATATAGATTTGGATTTTATTCCAATCCAGCCTCATGATATCAGAAAGGGGCATTTACATATTACACCCAAGAAAACCAAGTTAAGTAGTCAAAAACAGATCATTATTCCGACCAGTGCCCGATTTGAACGCGTGCTTAAGAAATATGAAGATGTGCTGCCAAATTTTGACCGCAATGCATTAACCCGATTCAATACAAGTAGTTTCTTTTCACTAACTTAGTGCTTGGATTTTTTGAAAAATGACAGATATTGAGAAAGTTACTCGGCTCAGAAATGATGATCGATATTTTGGGGAGGTCTACAACGATCATAGGCCATACGCCATGCGGTTTATGTCAAAAATACATAAGGATCACGAAGTAATTCAGGATGTCTATCAAGATGCTGTCATTGTTTTATTGGAAAATGTAAAGAAACCTGATTTTCAATTGTCGTGTAGTATACAAACCTATTTAAATTCTATTTGCAGAAACCAACTGTTAACAAGGCACCGAAAGGATTCAAAAAATGAGTTATTGAATGCTGACGATTTTGATGCGAACATAGTGGATTGGTTTAAAGATTTAGAGTTTAACGCAGAAAAGGAAGATCGTATTTCAGCGATTGAATCTGCGCTTGAAAAAATGAAGGATACCGGCAAACCATGTTTTGACCTACTTCACATGCAATATTTTATGCATTATAGCATGGAGAAAATCGCTGGTTTGTTGAACTTCTCCGGTGATAAAAGTGCTAAGTCTCAAGCAGCAAAATGCCGAGCTAAATTAAGAGAAATCGTATCCCAGAGCTATGCTAAAAACTGATTCCATACAACTTTTCAGAGATACTGTTAGCACCTATCTCCCTGAATACGTCGATGCCACCATCGAGGATGTAAAGAAGGATTTGTTTGATTTGTTAGCGATTGATGTGATAGTTGGATTAACTACCACTCCTGATACTTCCCAGGAATCTTTAAAAATTCGTTTAGCAACCAATAAAATTTCAGGAGAGGAAATTATCGATGCATATTTCAGTGCACTTGCTTTGCTTTACATCGAAAATCCACAAACAAAAGATGAGCTTGTTTTGCGCTTACTTGACGGAAATCAAAAGAATTTTAATTCATATGTAGAGGAAGGCCTTCTTGTGAAGGAGGCTTTTCAACGCTTGGAGAGAAAAGAAAAAAAGGAATATCTGAAGAATCTAGAAGTACAACTAGAAGTGGAAGAACTTCAAGTGGCATTTACACGATTGGATCGCAAGCAAAAAAAGGAGGAACTGTCGCGAATTGACGAAATTAACAATCAAGTTGCTGCATCAAATAATAACGAAGAAGATTCACCTGCGAAGAAATTTACTTTTAGAACAATTATGAGAATTGCTGCATCAGTAATTGTCCTTTCTATTCCTGCGGGACTTCTTTATCTATTTCTTACAGGAAATCATAATTCAGCTAATAAAAAGGTAGATAATAAAGAGACATCTAAAAAAACGGCAGCTAATAAACCGCCATCTAATAAAACGGTAGCTGAAAAAACGACATCTAATAAAACGCTAGCTGAAAAAACGGCATCTAATAAAACGCTAGCTGAAAAAACGACATCTAATAAAACGCTAGCTGAAAAAACGGCAGTTGCTGTAAAGGCTGCAGCTAAGGTTGTTATTTTAGAAGATTTCGGTTCCTATTCACTTAAAATGCACTTGCCCGCTGTTACATTAACACAAGGAACAAAACAAGTCATTCCAACTCCTGAATCTCAAGGATTTGGGAATTCAGAGGGTGAAGTTATCATTGAAATTAAGAATTACGAAGCTCAGTTAACATATCTTGAAACGAAAAGAAAGAAACTACAAGCTGAAATTTCCAACTTGGAATCTCTTAGCTTTAAACATAAAAAATCAACCCTGGATTCTTTGAGAACGGGTGTATTTAATATAGATGCCCTTAAGAAAGAAATCCAATTAAAAGAGGGGACTTATACATTCAAGGATAAGAAATTAACTTTAGTATCAGTAAAGAAAAAAGACCTCCAAAAAATGAAGGTCTTCAATTTTAATGACGAAGGGACCGATCAATTTTACTTAAAAATGGAATCGGATTATTATTTATTGGCAGAACCCAATGGAAATTTAAAACGCTTGGCAGATCGTAATATAATTAACTCTCTTAATTGTAAGGATTTGGAATAGTTGGATAATTAATTATTTAAAGGATTAATTTCCCCATTTATCTCAGCCATAACTGAATCAGCATCTTTTCCACCGAACGTTATTCTAAGAACGCCAGGCATATAACGTTCAATCATATTAAATGCCCCAAAGAAATTAAAGCGTATTGTTTCTAGATCCACATAAGCTTGCCCGAAATTGAAATATGTTTTACAACGAATAGTACCATCGTGATGGTTCATTTGCAAATTCCCATAATAGGTAATGTAATCGGCTAAATCCAAGAACTTTGCCACTTCCATTCTTTTATTTTCTGGAATATTAATGGGGGATACAACCGTTATTTCAACAAGATTAATTGCTGGATAGATTATCACAAAGGCATCTGAATTGCCGATCTTGAGCCCCACGCCTAAATGAATGACCGTTCGTTGATCACTTTCCTCAAGGATACGATAGTTGTATTTTATCTCGCTGAAGAAAACAATTAGTTGATCCTTCATGGAGACACTTTCTTTTTTACGATTGAATAGTTTCATATTTTCTAATTATATTAAAGATTAATAACAGCGTTGACAAGCACTACGTCCTCGATTAACTGCATCCGACAAATAAATACTGAATATCTGTGTGCTACAGTTATTAAGTCCTGAACATCGTGCATGGGAATGATATGCATATGAACCTGGCCCATTACAGATATACACTATGGTTTGTTTCCTCGCTTCATTGTAATGCGAATGAGATGTTGACTCCTTATTTATTTCAGCA
>JBILCD010000257.1:0-3096 GCA_044353285.1 Crocinitomicaceae bacterium
ATATTTAAAATTTAAAGCTTACCCCAAAACTTGGTAATAATGGAAATTGATAAATTTCTTTTGAGCTTATTCGATTTACGTAAAATATATTTTTTCGGTTGTAAACGTTGGTAACACTACCAATAAGCTCTAGCACATTCTTATTTTTAAACACAATGTGTTTTTTTATGGTAATGTCTAAGCGATGATAGTATGGCAGTCGTTGGCTATTAAACCCACCTAGAATGGTTGAAATACTAGAAGGATTATTGGTTACGTAGTTGCTTGTAACACCACCGGAAAAGTTTTCTGCTTGATAATACCCTGCGGTTGGAGTAAATGGTAAGCCAGAACCAAGATTCCATCGCATATTTAACTCAAGATCTTTCTTTTTACCAAAAGAATATGAGCCTACTAAATTCACATTGTGGCGTCGATCAAAGACAGGGAAGTATTCGGTAAAGCCATCCCAACGAGTTGATTTCCCTAGTGAGTATACGCCCCACAAAAACAGGCGGTCTTTGGTATATTTGATTAAAAAATCTACGCCATAAGATTGACCGGATTCAATGATAAAGTCTTTTTTAAATACATCGGCAATTTGATTAAAGGTCGAAATATCCTCGTAGAGTTTATTTGGATTAATATTACTTAATTGGGAAAAGTATTTGTAGTATCCTTCTACATTGATACTTACATTGTTTCCCAAGTCATATTCCACTCCTAGAATCGCGTGGGTCGCATATTGCAGTCCATTTTGTACTGTTTTTTCTTGTTGAAACTCATTCGTAAAAACATCTTGTACATTAGTAGGGGCAGAGAGTAGGCCATTGAATAAGTTTACGACATCTTTATCTGATGACGCTGAGGTGAAGTTTTGAGAATATCGACCACCTGAAAACTTAAATCGTAGGTTTTCGGTGGCATTAAATTTCAATCCCAACCTTGGTTCGGGAGAAATTGTATTCAGGGATGTGTAGGCTTGAACTCTAAATCCTCCTTGAAATACCCACCTTAATCCAACGTATCGGTAATTAAAATAACCACCTATTTCGGTGGTAAAATTGGTTGCTTCAATTTTACGTTGAACCTCGTTGTAAGTAACGAATTGAGTATTGAATCCATTAATATTAAATCCATAATTCATTTCGCTTTCGTTCTTTAAAAAGTAACTAAAATCAAAACCAAGGTCGAAGCCGCCAATTTTCGAAAAGCGTGGTTCTGTAGCAGATTCAGAAAAAGTCGTTTGAAAATTACTGCCATTTACATGCCCACGAATGAATACTGGAGAGCCACTCGGTATCATTAGGAAGTTAAGTCCGCCACCTGATGCTTCCCAATTTAGATCGGCAACGGAATAATTTACGCTATCTTGATTATGGAAGCCAAATACGCTAACTTTTGATCCTCCATCACCAGTGAAGGTAACCTTACCATACAAATCGGTAAAATTAAACGGTAGACCATTGCCATCGTTGATGTTCGGGTAAAGTGATTTTGAGGTATAGTCAAGAAGTGAGTGTTTTGCTGAAAAAATGTATGATCCACTGGCGGGTTTATCATTTTTTATTTTACCAATCGGTCCTTCTAATACTAGTTTGGCTAAAAATGGAGAGGTGGAAAGTTTTCCTCCAAATTCTTTTCGGTTACCATCTCTGTAGGTAATGTCCATTACCGAAGAAATTCTCCCTCCGTATTTTGATTCAAATCCACCGGTGTAGATATCCACATTTTTAACGAGTTCAGTTTCAAAAATGGAGAAAAAACCAATGGAGTGGAACGGATTGTAGATGGTCATACCATCAAGTAAAACTTTATTTTGAATTGGTGTCCCTCCACGCACGTACAACTGACCACCTTGATCACCTGTGGTAATAACTCCAGGCGTTACACTGAATGCGCCAACGATATCGTTTTCAGCTCCATAACTTGGTATTCTTTCTAATCCTTTTTGATCTAATTTTAGTTTTGAAATCTCTATTTCTGTTCGTTTTGTTTTGTTTTCTGCTGTAATGCGGATTTCATCAAATGCTTTAGTTGTGGATAATTTTTTGAGTTCAATTGTTAAGTCTAGAATTTTCTTCCCCTCCTTAAAGCTTACATTGGTGGTAAATAATTCGTAGGCTTGATTATCAACCTTTACGATATATTCTCCGATCGCTAATTTAGGTATAGAAAATAGGCCATTTAAATCGGTAATGGCTCCAGCAAGTATGGTACTATCTTTTCGAAGTAATTTTACTTTTTGAAAACTAACCGCATCTCCATTTGACTGATCGTATACATATCCTCTAACATTATAATCTTGAGCAAATAATACGAATTGAGTAAAAATTGAAATAATTAATAAGGAGTTTTTCATTACTTGTTTTTGAGTTTCAAATTTACATCTTTATCTATAGATATAGGTTATTTTTTAGTGATTAAGTTAGATTGAATTAGTAAGGTTTTGACATTAAGACCCGCTTACCAATATAAATTAGAATAATTAGGCATATTTGCTCAGCATGTAGGCAAATAAAAAATCAGTTTTAAAGCTTAATCGAAATAGTACTAATAAAATATTTTAATGTTAAAAATCAAGAATTCATTCGAAGTGAGAACTATTTAGTGAGTGTTAGCTTCCGCCAATCTGAAATATTCGGCCTTGAATTTGATGGTTTTTGCTACTGAATTGAAACTGTTTATTTTTAAAATTTCTGCAAGAACATTTTTGAAAAATCTCAGTTTCAGAAAGTAGTTAAAATTGTTCGCGACGAGTTTTAAATCGTTGTAAAATAATGTATTGCGAACAAAGTAGAAATTCAGAGCCTTGACTTTTTTGTTTCTTTTTTTGTCAAGCAAAAAAGAAAGGCAAATAGAATCATTTCTCAAATTTAGATTATTGTTCACGTTACGAATTTGATTAGGATTTTGATTGGTGGTACGAAAGCGTAAACTCAATTTTTTTTAAGCTTAATCGCTAAAGAGAGATGCGACAAATAAGTTCCGGTCAAAAAGTTGAAGATCTTCCATTTTTTCGCCAACACCAATATATTTGACTGGGATATTCATTTGATCAGAGATACCAATAACTACCCCGCCTTTCGCAGTGCCATCTAATTTAGTTACTGCAAG
>JBILCD010000092.1:0-9343 GCA_044353285.1 Crocinitomicaceae bacterium
TTATATGCTGCTGGCTATTCTCCAAAAGAAATCGAGGAGTTTGTGTTAAGTGAACAATTTCAATTAATGAGTACTGGAAAGGTAAATTCAGAAAAGCGATTTTTATTCAATGAAGAGGATTTGAATGCTGGGCTTTTTAGTTTTAACCTTTCAAAAGATTCCATATTACGGAAGTCTATTCCACTAAATTTCGTTAACCCAGCTTTATTAGATTTTGAAATGGCTCGAACTTTCGGCGTCGTTAGCGCTAGTAATGCGTCAAATTTTGATTCTTTATTTGTTCCATTCCGTTGTGTAGCATCGGATATTGTAAATAAAAAAAGCACTATTTTTAAAGATGGTAACTTAAATGAAGCCATCCGCGCATCCATGACTTTCCCCTTTTATCTAAATCCGATTAAGGTCAATGGTATTATTTATTTTGATGGAGGTTTATACAATAACTTTCCTGTTAATGTCATGTATTCTGAGTTTAACCCCGATTATATCATTGGGAGCAATTGTGCTGTAAGTGCCTCCAAGCCAAACGAAAAAGACTTTATTGGCTTAATTCAGCACATGATGGAAACCCCTACAGAATATAAATTACCTTGTACGCAAGGCATCATAATTCGAACAAATACTGCTGTTGGCACTTTTCAGTTTGATGAGGTGAAACAGGCAATAGAGGATGGTTATCGCGCTACAATTCTTGTAATAGATACCATAGAGATGCAGATAAGTAGAAGGCATAGCGCCGAGGAACTAAGGCATAAAAGAGACGTTTTTAAGCAGAAAACTCGCCCATTAGTGGTGAGCTCCATTACTATTGATAGCAATGAGAAGAGAAACCTTAGCTTTGCTGGCAAATCACTCTATTCTAAAAATAAGGTGGGTGGATTGTCTGCCGATTTACTGCAGAAAAGGTATTTTCGTTTGTCTTCAAATCCTCAAATAGAATTCATGTATCCTACATTTGGTTTAAAGAAAGATTCAAGCTTTAACCTGAATTTATTCGTTCGTAAATCGAATGATTTTAAGGTTGATGTTGGCGGTCATCTCTGTTCTCGATCTGTAAATACAGGGTACATCGGTCTAACGTATCGCCGATTGGGAAAAGCTGCCAGTTCCTTACATGCTGAAACGTATTTTGGTAAGTTTTATGGCTCAGCAAAAATGGAAGCGAAAATCGATTTCCCGTCTGTTTTCCCGATCTCTATTGCTACCTATTTTGTTTTAAATCGGTGGGATTATTTTCGAAGTTTCGCAACATTTTTCGAAGATGTACAACCCTCTTTCTTAGTTCAGAATGAGCTATATTTTGGGGCTAAATTAAAACACCCCATCTCTAATAATGCTAAAGGAACGTTTGAATTTAGGCGATTTAAATTAATTGATGAATATTATCAAACCACTCAGTTTAATAATAAAGACACGACAGATGAAACGATTTTATTGGGCAATAATATTAGCTACGAATTTCTCAATAATACTCTGAATAGAAAACAATTTGCCTCAGCCGGAACGTTATTTAATGTCAAAATTCGCTATGTTCGCTCTCAAGAGCGCACTACGCCTGGTTCTACTGCTGTTTTTGATTCAATTGTAAGAATGCCACATAATTGGATAAACTTAAGTGCAGAATTTCAACATTATTTTTTCCCTAAGTCGCCAATTCATTTTGGACTTCATTTTAAGGGAATGTTAAATAGTCAGTCCCTTTTTGGAAATTACACAGCAAGTTTACTTTCCTTGCCTTCGTTTTCTGTTCTGCCAGATATGGACACCTATTTTCTTCCTGAATATCGTTCTCCGCAGCACTTTGGCTTAGGATTAAATTTAGTGGGTAAGCTAAGTAAGCATATGGAGTTGAGGATTGATGCCTATTATTATCAGCCACTTTTAATTTTACAGAAAAATAACGATGGTACAATTGAATATTCACAGCCTTTTGAAGGTAGTTCTTATATTGCATCGTCTTCATTGATCTATCATTCGCTTCTCGGTCCGCTCAGAGCAACCGTTAATTATTTCCCTCAGCAAATTAATCCCTTAGCATTCCAAATTAGTTTTGGGTATGTTTTATTTAATGAGAGGGCTGTACGCTAATCTGATTATTTATATTTGCAAAAATATTTTATATGGAAAAAATAATCTGTGGTATTCAACAAATGGGAATTGGGGTGCCGGATGTTAAAGAAATATGGGCGTGGTATCGATTGCAATTTGGCATGGACATCAAAATATTTGAAGAGGCGGCTGAAGCACCATTAATGGTTAAATACACAGGAGATAAAGTGCAAGCTAGAACTGCTACACTTGCTTTAAGCATGGATGGCGGTGGCGGATTTGAAATCTGGCAATATACATCAAGGGTAACAACTAAAGCATCTTTTGATATACGAATGGGTGATTTTGGTCTTTTTGCTTGCAAAATTAAATCGCGAGATGTGGCAAAATCTTTCGCTTATATGACCAATAACAAGGTGAATATTTTGAGCACACCAAAACAAGATAGTTCTGGGAGTTGGTCTTTCTTTCTAAAAGATCCAAACGGCAATCTATTTCAAGTGGTTGAAAGCGCTGAGTGGTTCAGTAATACGAAACACCCATCCTATTGTGGTGGTGTTGCTGGTGCAATTATTGGCGTTTCTAATATGGAGAAATCCTTGGGTTTTTACCAAAGTATATTAGATTATGATGGAGTTGAGTTGGATCAGACGAATACTTTTGATGATTTTTCAATGCTCGATGGAGGAAATAGAGCGATGCGCCGTGTGCGGATTTTTCATAATCAAGCTCGACGCGGGCCTTTCTCTCGCTTGTTGGGGCCTTCGCAAATTGAACTTGTTCAATTGTCAGACCTAACAGGAGCAAAACGCATTTTTCAGGATAGAATGTGGGGAGATTGGGGCTTCATTCACCTTTGTTTTGATGTGCAAGGGATGGACGCCCTCAAAGAAGAATGTAGTGCTTTGGGCTACTCTTTTACTGTTGATAGTTCAGAAACCTTTGATATGGGTGAAGCAGGAGGACGATTTTCGTATGTTGAAGATCCTGATGGGGCGCTTATTGAATTTGTAGAAACGCATAAGGTACCTGTTCTTAAAAAACTTGGGTGGTATATTCATTTGAAAAATAAACCGAAAGGAAAGTCATTGCCGCGCTTTATACTCTTGGCGATGGGAATGAATCGCGTTAAATAATGCTTATTTAATCCTTGAATTTACCGCTTCGTATACAACATGCTGTATTTTAGTGCGGATACCCATGTCTTTTAATTTTGGATTTTCTTGAATTGGATTGACTCTATTCGATAAAAATACTACGATGACATCGTCTTTAGGATCTGCCCAAGCTAAGGCACCAGTAAAGCCAGAGTGTCCAAAACTTAAGGAGGATGCTAATTCATCACAGGTGCCACCACCGCTAGCATTCGGCCGGTCAAATCCAGCGCCTCGCCGATTACCTGCATATTGAACTCGTGTGAAATCGTTGATGGTTTTTTCACTAAAAAATTTAAGACCAGCATATTCTCCCTTGTTTAAGAATAATTGCATAATACTGGCTAAATCAGTTGCATTAGAAAAAAGTCCGGCATGGCCCGCTACTCCACCAAGCATTGCTGCCCCTGGATCGTGTACATATCCATGAACCAATTGTTTTCTAAAAGTCTTATCATTTTCTGTTGGTGCTATTTGTGACTTAGAGAAAAAGTTTAAAGGCAGATAGCGCGTATACCTAAGCCCCATTGGCATGTAAATGCTAGAAAGTAAATAGTCGTTTTGTTTCTGTTGGATAATCTTTTCATTAATTTTTTGAATAAAATAAAAGCATAAATCCGAATACTCATATTTCTTGATCCCTAACGGTGTATTGACAACTTGATTGTACATACTGTCAGCATAATCATTGCGCATAAAAATTCCTTCTGCTACTTTTAATTCAAAGCCACTCTTTTTTTCACTTGAATAAATGGAAGGATTCAAGTTTCCATTGGTTAATGTTCTACTGTAAAATTTTATCCATGAAATCAAACCCGCTTGATGTGCTAACATTTCTCGGATATTGATTTGAGAATATGGACCATTGCCCGTTACTTCTGGGATGTAATCCCCTAATTTTTTGTCGATATTGATCAAGCCTGCATCACATAAATGCATCGTGAGTAAAGTAGAAGCTGCAATTTTTGTTACTGATGCAATGTCATATAAATCGGTGTCTTTTACCTTATTTCCATTTTTTGTTTGCTCCCCAAAACTTTTTCTGTAAATGATGCTCCCTTTAACCGAAACCACCACTTGACAACCCGGATAGGCTCCATTTGCTATTCCATTTAAAGCAATTTCATCAATTTTTTTTAAGCGATTAGGGTCAATTCCAAGTTCTTCAGGCAGTCCAAATTTTAAGCGCCCATTTGCTTTTGTGCTTATTCCTTCACCTATTTTAAAGTGGCTCATTGCTTTTGTCAACTTTCCTTCCGCTGCTGTTGCACCAAAAATAAGCTGAGCCACTCTGTCTTGCGCTAAATAATGATTCTCCTTTGCCCAAATAATGACATCAACTTTTGTTGGGTCTAACTTTTCAAATATGGCCTCATTGCCAAATAGTATTAAAATTTTGACTTGTTTTGATGGTAGCCTATTGATTACCTTTAGATGTTCCGCATTTAACGCGTTCTCTTGGCCTTTTAATCCCTCAGCATGCAATGAGATGATGCATACATCATTTAATTTTATCCTGTTTATCGTGCTGTCTGCCAATTCATTGGAAGAAGGGACTTGATGGCTTTCGAAGTCTGCAAACAAACCCATTGTTTGATGGAAATCTTGTGAAGAGCCACCAACACTGATCGTGGCAATTTTCATATTCAATCTTCCTAAGGGTAAGATTAAGTCTTTGTTTTTCAAGATCACGATTGATTTTTCAATCGCTATTGCTTGTTCCGCCTCACTCTTATTGTTTAAATACGCTAGTTCTTCACTGTGCCAAATATCCGGTCCATTGTGTGGTTTAACAAGGCTCTTAACTATTCCTCTATTGATGCAAAATGAAAAAATAAATAATGCAATCAAAGGAAGAAAAGAGGAAACAACTATTTTTTTTAAAATTTTCATAAGCATAAACAAATTTAATTCATTCTTTGTGGAGAAGATATTATTTATCTAAAATTTAACAAATAATCTTATTAAGTGTCATGTTTACACTTTCTCAATTTACAAATAATATTTAAATATCGCTAATTTATTTCTTAACACCCTATTTATTAATTGTTCGTAAAAACTTGGGAAAAAGGCACGTATTTCAGTAACTTGAGTTTAATTTTGTTCTTTTAATAAGTCGTAAAACCTAGAAAATACAATGGCAAAAATCGGAAATTTTATAGGCGCAGGTGATTTATCTCGCTCTATTGGGCTAAAGAATTTAGCAAATGAATTTTGGAACCTCTCTCCAGCTGAATTAATTGAAGATTGTATTTTACAGGGTGATGGAATGCTTACTGATACAGGTGCATTGGCGATTGAAACTGGAAAGTTCACAGGTCGTTCACCAAAAGATAGGTACATTGTTTCGGACGCGATAACGAAATCTGAGGTATGGTGGGGTGATGTAAATATTGCCTTTTCTCCTGATAAGTTTGATGCACTGCATCAAAAAATGGTAAGTCATTTAGAAAAACAAGATATTTACGTTCGAGATGTTTATGCCTGTGCTGATAGTGAATACCGCATAAATATTAGGGTGGTGACAGAAACACCATGGTCCAATTTATTTGCATATAACATGTTTTTGAGGCCATCAAACGATGAATTGTTGCAGTTTGTTCCAGATTGGCACATCCTATGTGTTCCAAGTTTTATGGCTATTCCTGAAGAAGACGGAACGCGGCAATCTAATTTTGCAATATTAAATTTCACAAAAAAAATAATTCTTATCGGCGGAACGGGATATACCGGAGAAATAAAGAAAGGAATATTTTCTGCTCTAAATTTCATTCTCCCTTACGAAAAGAAGGTTCTCTCAATGCACTGTTCTGCCAATATTGGTGAAGATGGTGACACAGCAATATTTTTTGGTTTATCTGGAACGGGAAAAACAACCCTGTCTTCCGATCCCAACAGGCGTTTAATTGGTGATGATGAACATGGTTGGTCTGATCATGCTGTTTTTAATTTTGAAGGTGGTTGTTATGCAAAAACAATCGATTTATCTCAAGAAAAAGAACCGCAAATTTATGATGCAATTCGATTTGGCGCCTTGCTTGAAAACATTGGCTTTGTCGATGGAACCTCGGCGCCTGATTATGCCGATGGCTCGATTACAGAAAATACCCGCGTATCTTATCCAATCCATCATATTGAAAATATTGTTGTCCCATCTATTGGAAAAGAACCTAAGAATATCTTTTTTCTAACGGCAGATGCTTTTGGAGTATTGCCTCCAATATCCAAGCTTACTCATGAGCAAGCCATGTATCACTTTATGTCGGGATATACAGCAAAAGTCGCTGGTACTGAAGTTGGTGTTACAGAGCCTACCACTACCTTTTCTGCTGGTTTTGGCGCTGCTTTTTTACCCCTACACCCAGCAAAATATGCTAAATTACTTGGCGATAAATTAGAAAAGTCAAGTTGTAAGGTTTGGCTAATTAATACCGGTTGGACAGGTGGAGCTTATGGAACAGGTTCAAGAATCAAATTGGCCTATACACGCGCACTCATAACAGCGGCATTAACAGGGAAATTTGACCATGTCGTTTTTGAAACTTTGCCAGTTTTTGACTTGGAATTTCCTAGCACTTGTGAAGGGGTTCCTTCCGAATTGTTGAATCCAAGAAATACTTGGTCATCCCCATCGCTTTACGATGAAACAGCCAATAATCTCGCCGCTAAGTTTGTTAAGAACTTTGAGAAATTTGCCGCGGAAACGGACTCTAAAATTCTTAATGCCGCTCCGAAAGTATTGGCATAGTTTCCTTTAATTGCTTGCTTTTTCTGTTTCCTATCACACGAGTAAGGTATTTAATTCTTTTATTTGCATATGAATTATTTGGATTATTTAGAGTCAGAAGCAATTTTTTCTCTTCGAGAAGTAGCCGCTCAATTCAAAAGACCAGTATTATTATTCAGTGGTGGAAAAGATAGTATCTGCATGGTTCATCTTTGCAAAAAAGCATTTTATCCTGCAAAATTTCCCTTTCCCCTTATGCACATCGATACAGGACATAATTTTACTGAAACGCTCGAATTTCGCGATGATTTGGTAAAGGAGTTGAAAGAAACCTTAATCGTTCGCTTGGTGGAGGAGACCATGATTCAAAAAGGAATTAAGGATGTGGAAGGAAAATTCCCTTCTCGAAATGCTTTTCAATCCCTTACTTTATTGGATGCTATTAAAGAATTCAAATTCGACGCGTGTATTGGCGGTGCTAGAAGAGATGAAGAAAAATCTCGCGCTAAAGAAAGGATGTTTTCCTTACGTGATAAAACAGGTAAATGGGATCCAGATAATCAGCGCCCTGAAGTGTGGAATGTCGTGAATACCCATTTGAATGAGGGTGAGAATATGCGTGTGTTTCCGCTTTCTAATTGGACAGAATTGGATGTGTGGGCTTATATTCAACGTGAAAAAATTGCTTTACCCTCCTTGTATTTTTCGCACGAACGAGCATGTATTGAAACATCAGATGGACACCTAATGAATGTAAATGAATTTGTTTCTTTAAGCCCTGCCGATAACATCCTTACTGAAAAGGTTCGCTATCGTACAATTGGTGACATGACCTGTACCGCTGCAGTAAGAAGTACTGCAACGACGGTAGAGGAAATCATTGACGAATTAAAAAGAACAAAAATTTCCGAACGTGGGGCAACTCGAATTGATGACCGGATTAGTGATGCGGGAATGGAAGATAGAAAAAGAGAAGGGTACTTTTAAGCACTTTGTTAAATTATGAAACTAATTCGATTATTTACTGCTGGAAATGTTGATGATGGTAAAAGTACCTTAATCGGTCGCTTGCTCCTTGACTCCGGTGCAGTATCGACCGATATTATTCAAGGCTTGACAAAGATCAATGAACTTGGTCAGGAGAATCCGGAAATTGATTTGGCTTTTCTAACAGATGGTCTCAGAGCAGAACGAGCCTTAGGCATTACCATTGATGTGGCGTATAAGTTCTTTTCGACTCAAAAGAATAAATACATTATTGCCGATACACCTGGGCACTTCGAATACACTAGAAATATGTTTACCGGTGCTTCACGTTGTGATGTGGCCATTATTCTTTTAGATGTTACCATTGGCATTACGGAACAGACGAAACGACATTGCTTGATAGTATCCTTACTGGGAATAAAACACGTCATTTTTGCCATTAATAAAATGGATCTGAAGCAGTATGCTGAACCTGTTTTTGAAGGAATTAAAACGAACTTAGTTGAGCTCTGCAAGGAGCTGAAGATTGGCGCACCAACGGTTCTACCGATGAGTGCATTGAAAGGCGATAACGTGCTTGAAAAGTCTACTTTTCTATCTTGGTTTAAGGGACCTACTTTGTTTGATTATTTGGAAAATAGCATTCATCATAATGAGCATGAAAATAAATTGCTGCGCTTTCAAGTGCAGTACCTTATTCATGCTGAAGATACTATTGGCTATGCTGGACGAATAGAACATGGCGTTTTTCGTGTCGGACAAGAAGTATTAGTAGGGTCAACAGGTCAACTAAAATGCATTCAGAACATTGTTCACAATACTCAATCCGTGTCTTTCGTAGAGGAAGGAATGTGCGTTTCTTTTTATTTTGACAATCAAACCGAACTAAAAAGAGGAGATATATTGTCAGCAGTTGCTTTTGCACCAACTGTTGGAAATCGCTTCACAACTACTATTTGCTGGATGTCTGATAAATGTAGTGATTTGAAAACGGAGTATCTACTCCAGTTGGGTGCAATATCTGTTGGTGCAAAAATTAGTACGGTTCAACAAAAACTTCTTGAAAATAATGATAGTTCGGATAATTTATCCCTCAATGATATCGCAAGAGTAGTAATTGAAACGGAATCTAAAATCGTATTTGACCGATATGAAGAAGCGAAAGCAAGCGGAAGTTTTATCTTAATTGACCCTTCTAATTACGCTACGCTTGCAGCAGGAATTATTTGTTAGGTCAAAAAAAAACCCCGGTAAACCGAGGTTAATACTTATCTTTTGTGCAGACCTTCGTCTGAAACTGTTAATTTCTTTCTTCCTTTTCTCCTTCGAGAAGTGATTACTCGACGGCCATTTTTGGTAGCCATTCTACTTCGGAAACCATGCTTGTTTCTTCTTTTTCTTACGGAGGGTTGGAATGTTCTTTTCA
>JBILCD010000258.1:0-3071 GCA_044353285.1 Crocinitomicaceae bacterium
AAAAACAAATCATGAAAAAACTCCTTGTGGAATGCGTAGCTTGTTTTACAGGACAAATGGAAGTCAACCTAAATGACATACAAAAAAAACCAATTTCCGAATTAAAAGTAGGTGATAAAGTACTAACCTTTGATTTTGAAAAAGGACAGAATAAAGAGGTAATCATCGAAGAAATGATTCAAGTTAAACATATTCAATTCATAACATATGTTTTTGACCACGACACCATAACGGCTACCCCTGACCACCCTTTTTATCTTGAAAATAAAGGCTGGGCTTCTTCAGACCCAAAAGCTACCTCAAATCGATATAAAAACTACCCTAATGTTGGTCAAATTGCTATTAATGATGAGTTTACCTTAAGGAACGGAAAAAAAGCTACTTTACGTGCAATGAACTATTTAAACGAAACTAATGAAAGTTATACCATCAGTAAACTATCAGAGGGAACCTCATTTTATGTAAACGATATCTTGGTTGGAACGGAGGAAATTATGTTTAAAGACAATAAAAAAAATAAAATTATTTCAACTAATCAGTACCCCGTTCTGTCGCATTAAATATAACAAAAGAAAAAGTTCAATGAAGTTTGAATACTGCGCAGCTAAAGAAACGAATGTTCTTAATTAATCAGCGACAATAGCAAACTCAGCAACACAATTTACTTACCTTATTTGGTTGAGGAAAGGCAGAAAAAAATTAAATTTGTGTCGTGATAAATTTCAATAATACCGAAATAGCTTTTAAAAGCAAGTCTGATAGCGAATTAAGACAGGCGTATTGGCTTTTTAAGCTTATTGGTTCCCCTACTCTTGTTAAGCTAGGAAAAGCGTTTACCTTATTTGCCTTAAAAATCAAGCTGCCCATTAAAGGGATGATTCGCGCAACGATATTCAAACAATTTTGTGGTGGTGAAAAAGTATCTCAATGCGATAGTGCAATTGCACATTTAGGTAAATATGGTGTTGGAACTATTCTCGATTATTCTGTAGAAGGGAAAACGTCCGATGAAGACTTCGAAACAACTGTATTAGAGATTATCAAAACGATTGAGAAAGGAAAAGACGATCCAAATATTCCTTTTGCCGTTTTTAAAGTTTCAGGTATTGCTAGATTCGGAGATCTAGAAAAGATATCCCTAGCCATCGAAAATAATGAGGTCATTGATAAAGAGCTTGAAACGATGATTTTAGGTCGGATTGATCGAATTTGCAAGGCTGCTTTTGAGCAAAATGTCCCCGTATTTATTGACGCTGAGGAAAGTTGGATTCAAGCGTGTTTAGACCATTGGTGTCTAGAAATGATGCTGCGCTACAATAAAGAAAAAGTCATTGTCTATAATACGCTTCAAATGTATCGGCATGATCGCTTAGCGTTTCTAAAAGATTGCCATTTGCTAGCGCAGACGCATAGCATCAAATACGGAATCAAATTAGTTCGGGGTGCTTACATGGAAAAAGAGAGAGAACGCGCTTTAAAAATGAACTACCTCGACCCTATCCAGGCAACTAAAGAAGCGACTGATTCCGACTTCAATAAAGCCATGGAATTCATTTTAGCTAATCTAGCTGATTTTGCACTAGTCGCTGGAACACATAATGAAGAAAGTTCGCTTTTACTTACGCAATTAATGGCGAAATTTAACATTGATTCATCAACACCTTCTATTTATTTCGCTCAATTACTAGGCATGTCAGATCATCTTTCATACAATCTAGCAAATGAAGGTTTCAACGTGGCGAAATATGTTCCTTATGGACCAATCGAAGAAGTTATGCCCTATCTCCTGAGGCGTGCAAATGAAAATACTTCAGTTGCTGGACAGACAAGCAGAGAATTAAAACTAATTCAGCAAGAAAGAAATCGTAGACGTCTCTAGTCTAGGATTAATTTATAACTTATATTTTTAATTGAAACAAAATAAACACTTGGTTTTAAGCTAGTTAAATCTATGTTTGTTTTTAAATTATTTAAGCTCACATTGTGAATTAATTGACCATAAACGTTGTAAATACGAAGCATTTCATTTAAACAATCGGCCTGTATCTCAATGCTTATATTGCCCTTACTTGGGTTGGGATACATCACTATTTCTTGCTTGTTTTGCGCTTCAATAGTTAGGTAAAGATCAGCATTCCCACATGCTCCGGCAAAAATAAAATTTGATTCATACCGATCTCTTGCTGGAACCGTTGCTGAATTCATGGCGCTTGGAATTCCAATTTCCCCCCACTGGTATTCCTGAACAAATTCAGGTTTTTGCGAATAATAATAACTTATGTCAACTAAATTAGTTGTTCCTGCAGGTGCAACAGTGCCCTTATTATTGTTTCCATAGGTAAATTGATCGTTCCCTTGAATGTTATAATTCACTGCGCTGTATGGAAATCCAGTATTTGGAATTTCATTTCCAATAAAATTTTGCGAAGGACTAGTTCCATCCGAAAAGAAAATACCGTATAAAGAAGCTCTATTTCTTAAAAAGGTATTAAAAGGACCATTCGCTCCGTGCGAGTTATCAATTACTATATTTTGAACATCGTTTTGCTCAAAGAGATTAGCGAAGACAAAGTTGCCATGTAAAACCAGTTCGCCAGCAGAATTAGCACCCAAAATAGGATTAGAATTCGTCCAATACGGATCGAGCGAATGATTAAAAGTGACTACATTACCATTTGCACCTGCTTGAAGTAAAACACTGTGCCTTAAATGTTTAAATATATTGTTTTCAATTAAACATTCATTGGTTGTAAAGTGCAATACCACGCCATAAGCGCGACCTCCACCGCCGTATTCAAAAGCATCTTGAAAATAGCTCTTTTCAACCTTTGAATTAGAAACACCTTCAAATTCAATATGAGCAAAAGTAGTTTTGTTTGAAGAAACGCCACTAATCCAGCAGTTTTCAGTGTAGGTAAAATGAATACCGCTAGCTTGTTCTGGTGCAGTATTATCAATACGTTCTAAAGACAGACACTGAATACCAATATTTCGCTTCATCGAAACTCTAATTACCAAAGGAGCTCGATTTAATGAATAATCCATTCGTAACTCTGAATTTAAAAACAAGG
>JBILCD010000093.1:0-9295 GCA_044353285.1 Crocinitomicaceae bacterium
CTTCTGTGAGAACCACAGACCCTCTTGCATCATAGAGGTAAATTTTCTCGCCTTGCCTGTTAAAAGTCAGTAGTTGATTTACGGGATTCGGGTAAGCAATAAATTGGCCTTGCATTGATTCAGTTAATTGAAGAATTCCGACATACACGCTATCTAAAACAGAACAGCCGTTGGCATCAGTTATAAAAGCAGTTATCCATCCTTGTGCTAGATACACCGCCATACTGTCTGTTTGTTGGTTGGGATCGTTCCATTGTATTTGATAGGGTTGCGTACCCCCGGCGACATGAACCGCAGCGGTTCCATCTAATTGATTAACGCCAGATAACGGGGCTACACTGAAACTGAGTGATAAAGATATTGGATTGGTAATGATTGCTTGTTGACTAGTTGATGTGCAACCTAATGAGTCTACTACGTTTATTGTGTAACTTCCAGCGGCTAAACCAGCGAAATTATTATTGGATGAGTTGAGGTTATTTGCGCTGTAGAGGTAAGCGCCATTGCCTCCACTGGCGGAGATAGACAATGAGCCAGTAGCTTCGTTGTCACATAACGTGGGCATTGTATTTACTATGAAGCTCAAGGCATTGGGCTCACTAATGACATAACTTAAGGTGTCTACACAGGGCCTTGCATCGCTAACCACGACATCATAGTTACCAGGAATGAGAGAGGTTATGGAATCAATTGTACTGCCATTACTCCAAGAATAAGTCACCGGAGCCAAAGCCTGTGGCGAAAGCAAGGCGATAGCGCCATCACCACTACCATAGCAGCTTACATTTTGGATCAACGATTGACTTACCAATGGCGCGCTATTGGGAATTAAGACAGAGTCCACTACCACACAGCCATTGGGATGGGTTATGGTAACGCTGGCCCACCCTTCGTTCAAGGTATAATTGGGTTTGGTAGTAATCCCGTTTTCCCACAAAAATGTACAAGTGCTAAACATGCAGACACAACCCGTACTGTTCAATACCGCCTGTCCGTTGTTTCCTCCGGGGCAAGTGGGAGGCAAAATATTACCAAAAGAAATTACATAGGGGTCGTTGATGACCACGGTGTAAATTTCATAACATCCAGCCGCATCGTTCACTTGTAAAGAATAAGTGCCAGCCGGAATGCCACTCAATTGATCAGAAGTGCTTCCATTGGACCAAAGATAAGTATATGGCGCTGTGCCCAAATTTACGGTGGGGGTAATGGATGCCGAAGGTGTTCCGTTGCACCAAGGCGCTGTAACTGAAACAGAATTTATCAGACTGCCCGCACCACAATCCACAGAAGTGTAGTGGTATTCTCCATCATTCATAGTAGATAAATAACTTCCCCAAGCAATACCAGCATTTGGAAAAACAGCATTGAGTTCCGTCCGATAGGCAGTAACTCCCTTCCAACCCATCGGATTGAGGCTGTCTTTTTTCACTAAATAAACCAAATCCATTTGTTGATCGTTGTCAAGGTCTGTAAATAAAGGAGTTGAACCGATATTCACACCAGTGCGCGTGGGAACGAGGTCAACGATGGTATTGTTTTGAAAGTCAAAAGTCTTGAGACGATGCTTCCAATAGCCATTTTCCATGAAATTTATAGAGGCCACCAATTCATCGCGTCCGTCATTGTTTAAATCCACGGCATTTCCAGAAGCAAATTGCAAACTGCCAATGCTATCTTTGAACATTTCTTGTCCTGTAGAGCCGTCCAAAAGAACTTGGTAGTAATCGGTATAAGCAGAGCTAGAGCCTTTAGCTAAAAACAAAAAGACATCCGGATGGTTGTTCCCAGTAAAATTTCCTATAACAGGCTCAGCACTCGATTCAGTATTTGGAAGGTCGTAGCTCCAGTGCTGGGTTAAATTACTACCTTTAATTTTAATCAGTTTCCCGCTATATGATTGGATGAAAATGTTGTGTTGATTTCCGTTTGTCTTGTAAACGGAAGCGGGCGCAACAAAGCCAAAATTAGGATCGTGAGCCAATTGAATAGAGGCGCCGAGGGAATTATTGAGCAAACCTTGTAGTGGACAGGCAAAAAAGGAGCCTCCCAAAGTCTCACCGCCAGTGCCGTACAGCACCCATTTGGTTCCATTTCCTTGAATGTCACAAACGATAGCTGAGCAATAGGTTTCCGCACTGTCAGGCACAACGGCTTTAGCTAATAATGAACCTGTAACGACATTAATAACCATAAGGTGACCTGGAGGACGAGTGGTATCCCAAGCTGGTGCAGCATGATCGCCACCGTTAGCCACTAAAATATCATCCATGCCATCACCGCTAACGTCCTGTATAAAAGTTGGATTGTAGAAATTATACAATCCACTGTCCGCTGGATTGGTGTTGTAGGGAAAATAATCCCAAAGCAAAGCGCCATTTTGTCCGTTGATGGCCAGCAATTGGGCTTGTCTTCCCACCATGAATACATCTTTAATTCCGTCGCCTGTGATGTCTTTGAAAATGGCACTGCCAAAGACTTCATTTCTTGAGGCTCTTTTCCACAATAAATTCCCTGTGGCACCATTGATGGCCATGATACCATTGTTACTGAATACACCATCCGTTCCACCGCCATAAACCAGGTCTTTGACACCATCATTATTGAGGTCACAGGCTCTAGGAGAGGAAAGGGTGGCGATAGAATCAGTAAACACTTGCCAACTATTAGATTGTCCGTAACTCACTAAATAGCATAAGAATGGAGTAGATAAGGCAAGTAGAATTAATTTCATGTAGCATAATTTGGGTATAAAGTTAAGCTAATTAAAATTTTTCAGCAAGATTTATTTCCCTTAATCTATTGACTTGTAGAATTGGATAGAACGCACTACATTTGCAGTAAATTAAGGCTCCGTGGCGCAACTGTATAGCGCATCAGATTTCGGCTCTGAGGGTTGGGGGTTAGAATCCCTCCGGGGTCACAAAAAGCGCCCGCTTCATTTTATGAAGCGGGCTTTTTTATTTAGAATAGCGTCAGAAAATATTTCTGAAAGCTAGGAGAAATGAAAAAGACAAGGCAATGCGTAGCAATGTCGGGCGCTATGCTTGGAATGCCCGATGCGCAATGGATCATGGAGTAATCCTTACAGGGTACTAATAAGGACATTCTTTTTTAGCACCCCTTTTAGTACCCGGGTTATATTTTGGTACCCGAATTAGTACCCTCATCACTTCTGATAAAATCTCGAACTTCCTCTGAAGTGACTTTTAGTTTAATTCTTCGACAAACTTCATAAAATCCATAACACCTGAATTCGAACATCTGTTGTCTGATATTAAGGTGAGTTAAGAAATACATATTTTCTTTTCGAAAATCGTTAAAACTTGATTGCGGGAAAACGCCAATGGAATAAACATTTTCCATCACTATTTTTAGTGCTTTCAGTTTAGCGTGTCCGCTTTGATTTTACTGTTAATTATCAAACAGTAATGGCATATGAGATTGATTCAAAGAAACTCCTTTTGGAAATATCTAAGCGTGTTTGCTTTTAAATGCCATGTAAATTAGTGCTGAATATCAAGAAAATAGGTATATTTGATAAATAAATAAAATAAAAACCCCAACACTGTATTCGTTTTAAAACATACTATATGAAACATCAATTTTTAACAATAATTATTTTGTTTTTTTCAACTTCCTTTTTAGCTCAATCTGAAAACAAATTGAAGTTCAATGAAATTTCTAGTCAAATCGACAAACTTCTTAAATACAAAGAAAAAAGCCCTAGTCAATTGAGAGGTCTTTTAGCAGACTTAAAAAGTATTTCAAAGGGAATGGAAGCGCCATATAATCAGATGAAAATAAGAGTGGATGGGCATATTTTAGATGTCGATATAAAATTAGTTCGTTCTGATATTTATAATGATAAATTTGATATTGCATTAAGGAGAGTCCCTGAATTAAAATTATATTATCCTTTTAGTGATAAGATAACATCTTTAGAAAGATTTACTGATAGAAAATCTTTTAAATATTATAGAAAAGAAGTTCAAGACAAAAGGTCAAGTTATTTATCCCTTGAGCCTTCATTTTCTGGTTATATTCCAGAATATAAGTTGTCAAGTTTTGGTAATTTATTTACGAATAATGTTCAGCCTGTTTATGGAATAGGGATCTATTATAAAATTAATCCAAAAGTAAAGTCTGCTTCCGAATATTCAAATAAACCAAAATTTATGTATTCTCAAGTTGGACTTAAGGTAGATCATTTTGATGCTACAAAAAGCATCATTTTTGATTCATTGCATCTATCGCCATTAGCACAACAATCATATAACAATTTTCAAATTAGTTTTCTCATTAGAAAATGTTTGGGTTTAGATTTTGGATTTATTAATTCAAAAAATACGACAAGTGGAATAATTAATATAAGACCTAAATCTGTTTATAATTCAACAGTTAGTTTTTACATTCCATTGAAAGTATTAAGCATCGGAGTTAATGCCAGAATATTAACTGACTTTAAGGATTATAATCGAATTCAGTATGGATTATCACTGAAATTTAATATTGGAATTTTGAAACCTTTTTCAAAGAAAGACCGAGAAGAAATTAAAACAAAAATTTTAAAAATTAAAGGCATATAGTTCATGAATAAATTATTCCTTCTTTTAATACTTTTAATTTTACCATTAGTATTGATTAGTCAGAAAAACTTTACTTCAGATATAGAAAAAGGAAGCTATTCTAAAGTGATCAAAAAATCTGAAAAACTCCTTTTAAAGGAATCAGAAAATATAGAGAGTCTTTATTTTATTGCTGTAATCAAATCTAGAAAGTCAGCTGGAAAACATTACAACCCTTTGGATGCTTACCATTACGCCATTAAGTCCCAGAATTTATTTAATAATGTGCAAGATTTTAAATCATTGGAATTTTTTAATAAAATTCCAATATCATATAATAAATTCGCTGAAATATTAGATTCTATTGGAGCAAATGCTTATTCAGATATTGAAAATTCAAACTTACTTGCCGAATTTGATTTCTTTTTAAATACCTATGTTGAAGTCCCTAAGATTTACTTGGATCGAGCAATCATAAAAAAAGATCATTTAGTTTTTGAAATGGCAGTGTCCAAAAATGAGGTGTCAGCCTTGCAAGATTTTATTCAAGAAAATCCGAATGCAATAGACAGAACACTTGCAATAACCTTAAGAGACAGACTTGCCTTTAGTAATGCAAAAAATGACGGTAAACTGCCTGCTTTTGAAAAATTTATCGCCGATTATCCAAATGCATTTCAAGTTGATTCTGCTTATCATTTTATTCATGATTTGGCATTTGAAGAGGCGAATAAAACTAATACTATCGAGGGCTATGAATTTTTTATTTTGACTTATCCATCAGCAATTCAAGTTAAGATTGCCACTAAAAAAATTCATTTACTAGCCTTTGATATCGCAAAAACGGATGATAATTCTACTGCATATAAAAAATTTATGATAGGCTATCCAAACAGCGAACAAGTATCAACAGCAAAAGAATTATTTTACTTAAGAGAATTCCAAGAGAATACGACTGATGGTATTTGGGAAAGCTATCGAAATTTTTATGAAAACTTTGAAGGTCCTTACCGACAATGTGCAAAGGATAGCATAGTAAATATTGCAGAAAAAAACTCTTTTTCTAAAGCGCTACTATATTGTTTCCAAAATAATTTTGGCAATAATGAAGAAATAGTTAAAAAGTATTATGGGTCTATTTCATCAGATGGGGAGCTTTCAACTTTAAATTATTTCAAAGAGAATTTTCCGGATTACATAAATGTTATTGAGAGTTTCGAAGCCGATTATATATTAGCGAAATTAGCGGCGGATCTTGGCTTAACAACTGATGCAACTTATGATATTGGCAACCCCGAAATGGAAAAGAGACTGAAGAGGGAAGGCGCAAAAACAGGTGCTATTACTATAAGTTTAATGTGGGATAATTATAATGATATTGACATACACTGTATAGATCCTTTTGGTGAAGAAGTTTTTTATGGGCATAAATATTCTAGATCTGGAGGGGAATTAGATGTTGACATGAATGCAGGTGGCCCAGAGTCTATAGAACCTGTTGAAAATATTTATTGGGAAAATAGAAAAGCAAAAAAAGGCAAATATAGTGTGCTAATTAATCATTATTCAAATCATCAATGCTTAGAGTGTAGCGATCCAACAAATTATACAATTATTGTGAAACAGAATAATTTAACAAAAGAATTTAAAGGTAAGATTTCATCTGGTGATCTAAAAAGATTGATTTATAGTTTTGATTTTAACAATAAAAATTTTGGGGACATTGTTCTTACAACTGAAACTAAAATTCTTCTCGAGAATTATATCAAAAGTGCATCAGGGAAAGAACTGGCATTTGTAGCTTTGCAAAAACTCATTTCTATAGAGCTGGAGAAAAAAAACTGGAATGGTGCATTGTTAATCATAAACGAGTTCGAATCTAACTTTGAGGGAAATCGAAAATTTATAGAGTTAAAGAAAATCTTAATCGATAGGTATGACTTTTCTATAAATATAAGCGAATTAATAAACGTTAATTCAATAATAGGAGATGAATATTCACCTGTAATTACGGGTAATTCTGAGAGACTATTTTTTTGTGGTTACAACAGATCTGATAGTATTGGAGGTGAAGATGTTTATGTTTCAAAATGGATGGGCAATGAGTGGGGTTCTCCTACAAATGTTTTTGGCTTATCTCATGAAAATTCGAATGATGCAATTATGGCTGTAAGCTTTGATGGCTCAACTGCAATACTTTTTCATAATGGTAAATTAGCCTTCAGTGAAAAAAAATCAAATGGTTGGTCACAATTGGAGTATTTTTCAGATGAAATTAATAATTGCTCATGGAATGGTGATGCAATGTTAACAGCTGATGGCAATGCTTTGATTTTCGGATCTGTAAGAGAACAGGATGGATTTGGTATAGATTTTTCACATAATGAGTTTTATCATTCTACTCAAGCATATTTTTCTGATATTTATGTAAGTATTAAGTCAAAAAATGGATGGTCTAATCCAATTAATCTTGGAAATACAATAAATACAAATTTTATTGAAAGATCGCCATTTTTGCATCCTGACATGAAAACCTTATATTTTTCGAGTGATGGGCATGGCGGACTTGGGAAAATGGATGTTTATATGACATCACGTTTGGCCGATAGTTGCTGGGATTGTTGGAGCGAACCTATTAATTTGGGAAAAGAAGTCAATTCAATTTATGATGATTGGGGTTATAGAATAACTACTGATGGTAAAACAGCTTATTTTTCAAAAAAGAATGTTACAAATAACACTGATGATATATTTAGTATAAATCTTCCTGCTCATCTCCGTCCAGAAATAGTTGCTAGAGTAAATGGACAGTTAAAAAACTCAAAGGATGACCCTATTAAAACAACTATTCGTTGGGAAGATTTGGAGTCGAACAAGGTCATTGGAATAGCGAAGACAGACCCAATTGATGGATCTTATTTTATCATTCTACCAATGGGGAAAAATTATGGATATTATGTGGAGGATTCAATTTATTTTCCGATGTCTCAAAACCTTGATTTAAGAGGCGCTTCCTCTGCTATGGAAGTAAAAAAAGACTTAATTGCCATCTCATTTGAGGAAATGATCGATAAAGGAATTGCTGTTCCCATGAACAATTTATTTTTTGATATAGGAAAACATTCACTTTTACCAACTTCGATACCCGAATTAATAAGAATAGCATCTATTATTAATAGATATAAATTAAAAGTAGAAATTGATGGTCATACGGATGATGTCGGTGAAGATATTTCAAATCAAAGTCTTTCGGAAAACAGGGCTAATTCTGTAAAAGAATTTTTATTAAGTAAAGGGTGCAATCCAAATTTGTTGCGAACATATGGTTTTGGAGAAAATAAACCTTTAGTTCCGAATCTTACGGATGAAAATAGAGCAAAAAACAGAAGGGTTGAAATACGAATACTAGGTAAAATAGACTAAAGATTATTGAATTAACAATTAAACCATCTTTATGTATTCCAAAACAACTTTGTTTCTAATATCCATGTGAATGGCATAATCATATATTTTAGTTATCCTTTAGGTGATTACTCCTAAATGACAAACAAAATCCTTGCAGTTATAGAAAAGAAAATGGATGTAGAGAATATAATCAATTTCCAAGTTTTGAAATCATTCCCAGCACCGAAAAGTTCTCCCACATGATCCAATTCTTGTTGAAAGGATTCGATGTAGGATCTGTTTTTCACTATAGGATTAATGTTTCAGCCTTTTGGCATTGCTAGGTATAAAACTGTTTCGAAGTGTCTTCAATGCTATTTTCAAAATGACCGTCAAGGTCAAAAATAAGATCAGCTGTCACTAAATTTTTAGACCAAGACCTTTAATACTGTTCGAATTGCTTAAGTTGACTTCACTACAAAGCAGTTTGGGTTTATTTAAGGCTTTTTATCGACTACAGGCCTGTTTGTCGCATTCGCTAATTCCCAGGCAATTGCAAAGGCTAATTGTGTTCGCTTGGTTAGTGCATCAAACTCGATTTTATCAACTTCGTCACCTTCACCATGGTAATCTTCATGCACTCCATTAAAAAGGAAAACGGAAGGAATGTTGTTTTTTGCAAAATTATAATGATCCGAACGGTAGTAAAATCGATTTGGGTCTTTCTTACTATTGTATTTATAGTCGAGTGTAATGTTAACATATTTCTTATTTGCTCGTTCACAGGCATTGTGCAAATCGCTAGACAAAAAATTGGAGCCTATTAGATAAACATAATTATTTGTTTTTTTATGGAATTCGTCTCGCCGGCCAATCATATCAATATTAATGTCTGCAATCGTTTTTTCTAGTGGAAACAATGGGTTATCGGTATAATATCTTGAGCCGTGTAAACCGTGTTCTTCTCCTGTAACATGAAGAAATAGAATGGAACGCTTTGGTCCATAGCCATCATTTTTTGCTGTCTGAAATGCCTGCGCAATTTCCAGCAATGCTACGGTTCCTGACCCATCATCATCCGCTCCATTGTATACTTCGCCATCTATAATTCCAATATGATCATAATGCGCTGAAATCACGAGTATTTCTTCTGGCAACTCGCTTCCTTCAATAAAGGCCCAAATGTTTTCTGAGTCTGGCAACCCGTCTCCATATCCTGCATTCATAAATGCCGCGGGTACGGGCTGGTAAAAACTATTCGCGCCTTTTGGAAACGAAACACCCATATTCTCATACTGATTAATTAGGTATTTTCCTGCTAATTTTTGTCCTTCTGTTCCCGT
>JBILCD010000259.1:0-3068 GCA_044353285.1 Crocinitomicaceae bacterium
TGCTATATCAAATTTCATTTTGAAAGTTTAGACAAAAGTACACACGATCAGAGAATTGAGACACGGAAATCAAAAATTTTATGAGAAGACGTAAAAAGTAAATCGTGGAACCTTTCATATCTTTTTGTAACAAAACCATGTAATCAAAAACCAGCAGCAAATCCCGTTAAAAATAGGTCTTGATTAATTAGTAAAGAATATAGCATTACATCTCAAAACGACAGACCGCGGGGCAGCAAAACGAGAGGAATTTATACGCATGTTAGCAAAAAGAACATACAAAATATTCGCAGTCCGTTTGACGATTTATAGAATTTATTAACTATATTTATATAATGAATACTGTTAAATTATTTGAAAGTAAAAATATCCGTTCTGTTTGGAATGAAGCAGACGGAAAATGGTATTTCGTTGTAGAAGACGTTATATCTATTTTAACAGATAGTAATGATCCTAAACAATATATAAAGCGTATGCGAAAACGCGATATAGAACTTGCCTTAGGGTGGGTAAAAATTGTACCTACCCTTTTAGTTGAAACAGCGGGAGGAAAACAAAAAATGGGATGCGCAAATACCAAAGGATTATTAAGAATTATTCAATCAATCCCGTCACCAAAAGCAGAACCATTTAAGTTATGGTTAGCACAAGTTGGCTCGGATAGAATTGAAGAGATTGAAAATCCAGAATTAGCAATTCAACGTACCCGAGAAACATACAAGTTGAAAGGTTATCCTGATGAATGGATTGAAAAGAGAATGCGCAGTATTGCTATCCGTGAAGAAGGAAGCCTCAAAAAATTGGGGTTATATATAAGTTGTGCTTAATGGGGCAAGGCCATTCACAGATAGAAAATTAATTAAACGAGTAAAATGAAATTTAATAAAGACACATTACGAAAATTCACGCCTTTTGTTTTAATGTTAGGTTTTGTTGTGTTTAAGATACCTGATTTGTTTTTACCATACTTTTGGGATGAAGCATGGTCATATGTTCCTGCCATCAAAGATATGGCATTAAAAGGACCATCTTTGCTGCCGAACTCAATTTCACCGGATTTGTATAGAGGACATCCTTTATTATTTTATTTCATGGGTTCAACATGGATTAAACTTTTTGGTACTAATATTTGGATTACGAAGCTATTTCCCTTAATTATTTCTTTATTCTTTCTTCAAACTGTTTTCTCATTTACAAAAAAGAATTTTAATTACTTAACAGCTATTCTAACACTGTTTTTTTTAATAATTCAATCAGTATTTTTTGCACAATCAACATTTTTATTACCAGAGGTTCTCCTTGCACTTTTTACGGTATTGAGCTTAAAATCATATATAGACAAGAAATATGCCTCGACAATTATTTGGTTGACTTTTGCTTTATATACTAAAGAAAGTGCAATTGTAATTTGGGGAGTAATTACATTTTTGAGAACTTTAGAAGTCTATAAGACGTCTGGATTAAGCATTATTGATAAGTTTAATAGAATATTGCTTTTCTTTGTTCCAATTTCATTGGTATTCATTTTCTTCTTAGTTCAGAAACTTATTGTCGGATGGTACTTTTTTCCAGAACATCTTTCTTATATAAACCTTAAGGGATTCGCTGGCAAACTTGATGGCTATTCTTCCTATCTTTTTATCTTCATGGGAAGAAACTTACTTACTGTTTTTGGTTTAATAGCTTTGATATGGTTGATAATTCGAAAAGAGAGTCAACTAAAAGATAAAAGGCCTATCCTGTTTGTACTTCTCTTATTTGTAGTAACTTATTTATTATTCTCATCAGCAAACTTCTATTCACCTCGATATTTACTATCTATCTTGCCTTACATGATAATGATTTGGGTGTATTTTATAGTAACTGTAACTAAGAAGTATCACAAAGCTTTTACAATTTTGCTATTTACAGTGATTGCGGCAAATAATCTCCATTTTACAATAAATAAACGAGGTGGGCATGATCATACACTAGGATATAGAGACTTAATTTCTGTTCATTCCGATATTGTCCAATACTGTGAGGAACTAGAGATTTATGATAGCTCAATTTATGCTCACTTTTTAATGTATAACAACCTTACAAATCCTGACTTAGGTTATTTAGGGAATGGTAAAGGTGTATTTACTAATATCCAAAATAAATTTACAGAAGAGACGGAATTTGCAATTATTAGCTCAAGTGAATTAGACAAGAATGCATATGAAACTATTAGAAAAAAAGGACTGCTGATGAAGAGATTTGAACAAAAAGGATGTTGGTCTGAATTATATAAAATGGAAAACCACTAAGCACAACACTGTATATAAAAAATAGGCGATTTAGTAGTAACTTAAAGGGTTGTAGCCCGCTACAATCGTTGTGCTTTTTGAAAGTGCGGTTTACCGAAAGCGCCTAATTTTCATATACACAACGTTATTTGCCATTTATGTCTATATTTGAATTAACGGCAAATAAAATGTATCAAAAAAATATGTACATTAGCTTTGAAACGTCCCTGGTCTAGATTTGGGGTGTATTATAGTCGTCCCAAAAATTGTTTAGGAACTATATAACTCAAAAATATTGACTGATAAATTAATAATTCAATTCGCATGAAAAATTTGAACCTTTCTTTTCGTTTCATTTCAATTTGCCAGATTATTCTTTGTAGTTTAACTATTTCTGCTCAAGAAACTAGTTATAAATCTGGTGAATTGCTGGTTAAAGAACTCCCGAACGGAAAAGAGACTTATATTCTTAAAAACGGAAAATACCCATTCACCGGTAGCTGGGAAATGGCCACTGAATTTTCAAATGGATATGCTTTAGTGGCAGATAGCAACATTTACTATGGAATTGATACGACAGGGAAAATATTATTTGCAAAAAAAGGGAATGCCGATGTCTCTATCAATTATGCAAATGAAGGTATGTATTCTATTGTTGACGGTTTCCGAATTGGGTTTTTGAATCATCTTGGAGATCAGGTTATTCCTACTATTTACGGAGGAGTTGCTGGTGAAACCCCCTGGTTTTCTGAAGGAATATGTGTTGTGATCGACTCTACTGAATCTAAATACCTTTTT
>JBILCD010000094.1:0-9270 GCA_044353285.1 Crocinitomicaceae bacterium
GTAAACTGACTCCCTTTTCGGAGCGGTAAAAATTCTGTTTCTAAAAAATTAGATGAAGCTGCATTAAATCTCCATCCCCATAAAATAATACAATCCACTCCATTAGATAAAACCAAATTATTATCCTCATTGAAAACAGCATGTAACTTATCAATCCATAGATCTATATCTACACCATTTTTTGATTTGGAAAGAGACGAAATTAAATCTTCTATCTCGAATTTCAATTCCCAATATCGTTGCTTTAATTCAATTTGTTTTTCTTCATTAAAAGTATTTACAAGAAAAAAATCTTTAGAAAAATTAGCGTGCCATTCCACAATTTCATTCTTTTCATTTAAGATTGGTTTGGCAAGCATGTCAAGAAATCGATTTTCGATTTTTAGTTTTAAAAAACTAAAAATTGCATCATATTGTTCAAATAAATACTTAGAGCCCTGAGAAATTGGCTCATATTCCTTTGTTGAAAGTTGATATAGTTTTATCATCTTAGGCTATATTAAAGTTTAAAGAATCTAATTCTTTTATTAGTTCTCCTAATTTAGCATTTGCTTCAAGGTCATAATTCACAAATCCACAATTAGCAAGAAGTGCTAATTTAATTTTGGTAACAAAATTTCCATAATTATCAATCATCGGTCTCATGTCTTCCAAAACATTCGTGTTTGACCCTGTTGCACTTAAGCCATCAAAAACCTGAACCAGTGTTTTGTCATTTACTTCTAAAGAAAGTGGTTTTAATATACCCTGCGAATGAAAACTAAATTCTTCACTAATTAATTCTAGTTCTTGAAGTTTTTCAGAACTTACCAAGGAGAAACCAAAATTGGTCACAAAGTCGTTGATATATGATTCGCAAATAGCTGAAAGATAGTCCTCTGTACTTTTTCCAAAATGAATATTTTTTGTTCTATTTTGGATTATTGTAAGCAATTGCTCGCGCAGGCCCATAGAATCAATGGTAGAAAACATACTTTCTTTTAAATCAGTAAACGCTTTTCTAGTTAGTCCCTTGGCCTCAAAATCAGAAAATTTATCAAAATCAAAACGCTTCAACCAAATTTCAAAAAGACCATCTAATAAATTTGTTGCGGTTGTTTTCATCTGATTTGCAAAAACTACGTCATAATTAATCTTTCTTTCATCCAAAAATTCTTCTACTTCTTCTATGGTTTCGACATGCAATGACTTTCTTATTATTTCTAGGTTATCCAATTTAGAATTATCAAGATCAATTCCTTGAAATTGTGATTTCAAAAGAGAAAACTGTCCAAAATTTTCAACTTTGGTTGATTCTAGAATATTCGTGTGGAAATAGGTGAAAATTTCTGTTTCTTGAACAGATAATCGTTTAAGAAATGCGCTAAAATAGCTAGGGTCATTTGCAAAAACCAGGTTAAAATCAAATTGAATGGCGGTACCTTTTTTGATGGCACTCTTCCTTTTTTCTTGTAAATTATCTGTATGAAAATATCGATTCATTTCATTTAAAATAATTTCTTTTTGAGCTTCAACGATGTTGGTATTATTTCTTATTTTAACATAATTTGAGGCTGCTGGAGCCAAATGTTTAATAATCCATTTGCTTCCATCCATATTAATCGAAGCAGCGGCATCCCAAGATTCTTTTGGCTGTAAAAAATGTTTTTTAACAAAGTCAAATTCAATAAATGATTTTTCTAAGCGCTTGAAATGTTCTTCTCGCTCAGGCTTTCTAACAATCTCGATATTTTCGGTTTCAAAATCAGTATATAAGTCATCAGAATATTTATAATCTCTCAGTAAAAAGAAATTATCAAAATTCTTTTTTGATTCTGTCCAGTCAGTATGCCAATTATTTAATGAGGTAACGATTTCTTTTTCAAAAAAACGATTAAATCGAGTATCCCACTTATAGGATAAATCGTCTTTATCATCATTCGTCAAGTCATACTTTAATTGATTGTTAAAAAATGTAAAGACAATAAATAATGGGGAAGAGCCAATTTCACTTAAACTTTTCTCTCGCTCTGAGCTATTTTTTCCAATATTATTTCCAATCCAGTCATTTAACATAGAAGGAATGCCGTTGACATCTAATTGTTTGTCGTTACTACAAAACAACAAGTTATTAATTTCATAATCTGCTGAATATTTATTAAACAAATAAGCGATTTTTCCACGCAGTAGCATATCAGCTACACTTACAATCGAAACGTCATCTTTTGTTAATTCTAAACGACTACGAGCACCGGGAAAATCCAACATATCAGTATTCTCCAAAAAAGGTTTGTCATTTACCAAAATTTCTGGAACATTAAGCTTAAGTTCTGCTGTTAATGCGCTGAGAGTAGCAATTTTAATATTTATTTTAGTTTCATTCTCGCAAAGAACCATGATTTTTTCGTTGTTAGAATGTATCTCTTTTAGTCTTTGGACATCTAAAATCTCGCCCTTTCCTCTAAGAACTGCATCAAAAGGCACATAAACTTTAGATTGAAAGCCAATTGAGAATAAGGCATCTATCAATTCTTGTAATAAAGATGAAATAAACTCATTATTTTGCCAAAGTATTGAAAAGACGGAGACTATTTCTTTTTCTGGAATCCTGTTAATTATTTTTCCAATATGGTTCCAAAAGGAGGATTGATTTATTTGCTCAACGTATCCATAAAACTTATTAAAATTATTTTCAAAATACTCCTTTATATCCAAAATATCCTCCTCAATAAGAATATTATGCATCGTTGTTTTGGGACTATATAACTTTAAAATTTCATCCGCATGATTTTGAAATGCCTCTTTAGATGGATAATCTATTAGTTTCTTTAAATCTGAAAAATAAGAATCACAGAATATTATAATTAAATCTTTAACATTTAATAATTTGATTTCTACAGGAAACTCGTCATTCACAAAACTTTTTTCAATTGAAAATCGCGTTACCACGCCCGTACTTTCTGCTCCTGTTCCCGGGGGATTAATATCTTTTAAAAAATCATACCCCAACTCTCCTGCATCAATCATAAGTGGGTGACCATCAATACTTAAAATATTTTTGATCAAATAGGATTTCCCTACTTGGCTGGCGCCAAACAATGCAAAAACAGGTTTCGAGTCAATTGACTGACTAACTTTACGAATTAGCCTCCTCGCATTTTTAACTTTAAAATCAGCTCTTTCAAAATCCTCATATTTCAAGCATTTATCAATCCATTGATTACTTTCATTTAATACAATTTGAAAACCATTAATTTCTTTTTTTAAATTTTCAATTTGATTTTTTGTGTAGTGTATCATTTTAATTAAATGGGTTCTTAAACATAAATTAATTAGCAATAGAAAGTTGAAACTCACCTGTGTCCAACCAATATCCTTCATCACTTTCCATTGTTTTTGGAAATAGTCTAAGGAAGCCTACAGGAACATTTTCTCCTTCAACATCTATAATCTCTTCAATTTTTAAATCTTCCTTATCCTTATCTAAGTCACGAGATAGTATAATTTTAAAAGGTAATTTACTTCGATATTTTGTTTTTAAACTCCCTATTTCGTGAGAAAGATTAATTTCAACAAAACCTGGCTTTCTGCGTACACTTTCAGCCATTCGGATGTCATTAAATTCAAAAGACATTAAATAGCGGCCAAAATAATTTTGAGAATCTACTCGTTTAAATCCAATATTAGCAGGAATACTATTTATTAAAAATTGAGAAGAATCATCTTTCGATTTCATTGACGTATTTAATAACTGACGATCTTCAATTACACCTATATTATCTGCTGTTGAAATTAATTTATGCACTAATTTTGAATTGTCAATTCTAAATTGGTCAAATTTGAATAATTTACCGCCTACGTATGAGATTAAACTCCCCACAGTCACGATAGTTTTAGGATCATTAATAAAACCCAATTCATCTGAAAATGGATACCAACGTCCGATCCAGTAATTATTCAAATTAATCAATTTACTAGGTGAAACTGGGTGATAGCGCATGAATAATTCTTCAACAATTTTGAAAGAGCAAGGTTTCCCTGATAGTAGAACTATATCTACTTTAAATAAATGCATGATAGAACTAATTTGTTTAATTAGTCTAGAAAAAACCGAATTGATTAAAGAATTAACTTTTTTACTCGACAAACGCCATTTAATTTGCTCAAAATCAAACTCAAAATGGTTTTTGAAATACGTTAATAATTCTTGATTCGGTTTTACGATTGGAAATAAATCATCATAATTAAGCCATTCGTCTTTTTCTTGGTTTGCAATACTCATATATTTATATGCAATAGGAATTGCAATCTGATTAATAAAATTTAGCCTCATTAATCTTCCTTTGTAGCCAATGCTATTACTGTCTTTTCCAAAAAACCCATTTAATTTACGTTGGATGGCATCTACATTGTTTTGACGTGCATAGTTTTCTATTACGCCGGAACAGCCTTCATCATCACTATCATTAATAGTTCCCTCGATAATAATCGATTTAATGAGAATATGCAATAAATCATCCCCTGCCAAACTGAAGCTTTCCCAATAAAGAGGGTCAGGAATTAGCTTAACACCACCTTCTTTTGAATAATCATAATGAGAAACCATTAAGTCTGAGGTTCCCGCTCCAATATCTAGAGAGCCAATTACAATAGATTTTTTGAGCTCTTGATTGCGAAATTTACCAAAGAGCTTAAAAAACAAATCAACATCTTTATCAAATTTATGTTGAATCATAGAATATAAGTACACCATTTGAGCACTAGTAGCTTCATCATAAATCCAGTCTTTTTTTTGCTCAAAATTTTGATATGGCAGTTTCAAATCCCTTACTGCTGGCACTACTTCAGTTAAAATTTCGTCCGTTGGCTCATAAGAATCAGTAGAATATAGCTTATTCTTATTCAATAATTGAATCGCTTCATCTGCACATTCCCTCAAAACAATTTGTTCTTTTTTAGTCATTGCAGTTGGACAAGAAATCAAAATCCGTCTTAATTTTCTTACACTGGATGGATTTCCATGGGTACTTCTGAAATCACTAGAATTTATATATCTAATTGAATGGTTTAAAATTTCCAAATAAACAAAAGTCATCAAAGACTTTCTTGAGTAATAAGCATCGGTACTAAATATTGTGTCTAAACAAATGGAGCCGTCAGAATTCAATTGTTCAGAAATTCCTTTTTTATATACTTTTTTAGGTAATACTCCCTGGTCATCGGAATGATATTCCCATTCAATTTCTGAAGGATTTGAATCCCACAAGTATCGCTTAGGACTTGAGTTATATGTTCTAATTTCTCTTGTAAGTTTCAATTCAACATTTGAATCGTTTATTAATTTTTCTGCTTCAAACCCTACACGAACAGGACTGGTCCACTGAAATTTATTGTGGATCCCTAGGTTATAATTTAAGCTCGATATGTTTACTTCTTTAAAAATTACTTTAGTTGAAAAGGATTCTTGATAACTTTTAAATGGGTCAGAAAAATCAATCATCTCCAATTTCTTCACCGAGTTAAAATTAAAGTTTTGGGATGAAGAATTTTCAAATAATAGTGCACATGTTTTACTATTCCCAACATCCAGAACAAGATCAACATCAATGGAATTTCCTTTGTCCGATAAAAGTTGAATTTCTGGTAGTTTAGCTAATGATTTTAATATTCTCGTGAGATGAGCATAACTTGCAACGTGCTTCATCAACGGCTTCTGCATTTCTTGCTTTGGCTTTGTGAAAATTGATGATAGATATTGTTGTATCCAATCTCCGCCACCTAAAGTATCCATGAATTTAAGAATATGATTTTCATTTTTTGATATTGAATAAATATTCTCATTCATATTTTCGTGAATAAATGGACTTATTTGATTTTGATCTGTGTTGCCGGTTGTCGTATCAACCATTAAAACAAAATTAATTTCATCAGTATCATTTATAATTTCAAAATAGACTCTTACCCAATCAATCGGCCCATAAAAATCATTATTAATATTATTTTTTTTAAAAAATGGTAGGGGAATCCATTTTTTCTCAAAAGCTTTAAGAGTACTATTTAAATTACTAATTGAAAAGAAGACATTTTCTTCCTCTTGTGAATATTTTAATAAGTTACCATCTCTTTCAGCGTCTTCAGAAATATTGTTATTAATACCCATATAACCTTTTTGTTCTAGTTGACTTTTTCTAGAAAATAAACTTTTATCAGTATTAATAGGCAGTAATTCGTCAATCCAAAAATCTTCTCTCCTAGAATCATATTCTTCAGTAAAATTAAATCTCAAGGACTTCTGAAGATTTTTATCTAATCGATCAGTGAAACGATAAACCTGTAAACCAGTATTTGCAATAAATGTAATTGAACTCATAAACATTTGAATAATTCATCTAAGATAGTTTAAAAATTATTAATTATGAAAAATTATTAAACAGTAAAGCGCATTTACCTTATTCTATTGAAGAATTAGCGTCCTCTGTTTTTTTTTTAACTCTTAAATTAACCGTTAGATCAAATGGAATTCTGAGGCTACAAAAATAAATTATATATATTAAAATTACTTTAAAATATAGTGAATGCTTAATTTTTAGTGAATATTTTCTTCCAATTAAAAAATTGTTAATTTTGAACAAACCTATTGGGAATTTATGATGATTTTAAGACTTTGTTTACTCTTCATACTTCTATCAACACTAAATAGTTCTTACGCTCAAACAAAGCTCAATGGAAAGCTAGTAGATGCCTATTCAGGGGAACCCATAGAAGCAGCTAAAGTTAAAATTAAAGGGCTAAATAAGGGCGGTATGACCGATAAAGATGGCTTATTCTTTATTGAAATTGAGTTGGTTTTCCCAATAACTTTAGTCAGTTCATACCTTGGATATGAAGACCTAGAAACAACCCTATACTTTTATCCGCAAGACAGTATAATTATCCGCCTCAAGCCAAGCTCTATTAAAAATTTTGCTACTATTAACATTCGAAGTTTTGCCAGCGAAAAAGAAAAAGAATCTGCATTATCGGTAGAAACGATGACTTTAAGTGAAATCAAAGCAACGCCTGCCTTGGATTTCTACGACGGTTTAAGCCATATGAAAGGAGTTGATTTAACATCTGCCAGTATCGGATTCAAGGTAGTCAATACGAGAGGTTTCAACTCCACTTCACCCGTGCGCACCCTTCAAATTATTGACGGAGTAGATAATGCCTCGCCTGGTTTAAATTTCGCATTGGGTAATTTTTTAGGTGCCTCCGAATTAGATTTATTAATGGTAGATATCGTTTCTGGAGCTAGTTCTGCTTTTTATGGACCTAACGCTTTTAATGGTGTCATTAGCATGCAAACCAAAAGTCCTTTTAAATTTCAGGGATTCAGCGCTAGCATTAAAGGAGGAGAACGCATGTTGAACGAATACGCTGTTCGCTATGCTAAAGCATTTAAAAACAAAGCTGGTGAGGATAAATTTGCCTACAAAATCAACATCTCTTATTTGAATGCGAATGATTGGGAGGCGAATAATATGAATTCTGTTGAGGGACTCGATACAGATAGGGATAACCCAGGCGGATACGATGCGGTTAACCGTTATGGGGATGAAAACCTATCTCCAAATATCAACAATGCCCTAGACCCAGCCGCAATATGGCAAACTCCTGGATTGAAAAGATGGCACCGAACGGGCTATTGGGAAAAAGATGTTGCCGACTATAAAACGGAAAACTTAAAATCGTCTGTCGCATTGCATTTTATGATTAAACCAAAGCTTGAATTTATTGTGGCCTCGAATTTTGGAACGGGTACTACAGTATATCAAGGCGACAACCGGTTTTGCTTAAAAGACATTTTGTTTTTTCAGAATAGATTGGAGCTCAGAAAGAAAGATGATTTCTTTATTCGCGCCTATGCAACGAATGAAGACGCAGGAAAATCTTACGATGCCGTACTCACCGCATTTTTATTACAAGATGCAGCAGCGGATGATTGGGATTGGAATAATCGATATAGACAATATTGGTCGAGTCAAATTACCAATCGAGTAAGGGCATTAGACCCTTCTGTTCAGTGGACGCCAACCGTTGGTGTTCCGCCAGATTATGCTGCAATAAATGAAGTTATAAATGCGAACCAAGATTCAATGATCGCTTGGCATGCTGAAGCAAGTGATTTTGCTAATGGCGCCTACAGCAATTGGGAAATGGATGCTTTTTTTAAACCAGGTACTCAGCGATTTGATTCACTCATGGCCGACATCACTCAAAAAACGTCTTTCCTAGAAGGTGGATCGCGCATTCAAGATAAATCAGGTCTTTATCATTTGCATGCAGAGAAAACCTTTCGGACCTCGTTCGCAGATTTTACCCTAGGTGCAAATGGCCGCCTCTATAATCCTAGGTCGCAGGGCTCTTTATTTAGTGACACCAACGGTGTTAAAATTTTAAATAAAGAATATGGAATTTATGCCGGTTTAGAAAAGCACTTTATCGATGATAAACTAATTTTTAAAGCATCCCTGCGTGTCGATAAAAATCAAAACTTTGATTTTTTGCCCTCGCCTGCTGCTTCTATTATTTGGCAACCAAACAAGCAACATGCTGTAAGGGGAACTTTTACATCTGCTATTCGGAACCCAACCTTGTTAAATCAATACATGTATTACAATGTAGGTCGCGCAAAACTTGTTGGGAATATTAGCGGTTACGATTCCTTGGTCACCATAGAATCGCTGCGTGATTTCTACTACACCCAAAATTCTGACACCTTGCGTTATTTTAACCTAGACCCCATCGCACCCGAAAAAGTGAAGTCGTTTGAAATAGGATACAAAGGCACGTTTTTTAATAAGTTGTTTCTAGATGTCAATTACTATTTTAATTATTACACCCAATTCATCGGTTACGTCAATGGGGTAGATATTTTCATCACACCACTCAACACCCCAATTATCAATAATGTCTACAGGATTGCGACGAATTCTAAGGAATCGATAACCACGCAAGGAATTTCTCTAGGTTTGAACTATTACCTAGGAGAACATTATGCGTTTAATGGAAATTATTCTTGGAATGCATTGAGGAAACAATCCGACGATCCGATCATTCCGGCATACAACACACCAGAACATAAATTCAACGTGGGTTTTCAAGGGCGGAATTTCACAATCAAGAAAGTAAAAGGCTTAGGATTTAATGTCAATTATAAGTGGATTCAGGGATTTTATTCTGAGGGTTCTCCACAGTTTTCGGGCAGTGTTCCCACCTATGGCTTAGTGGATGCTCAGGTGAATAAATTCA
>JBILCD010000013.1:0-24257 GCA_044353285.1 Crocinitomicaceae bacterium
GGGGAAGAAAAGAAATGAAATTAGCTGAAGCAGAAATGCCAGGCTTAATGGCAATTCGTGAAGAATTTGCTGCAGCAAAACCTTTGAAAGGTGCTCGCATTGCTGGTTGTTTACACATGACCATTCAAACGGCGGTTTTAATTGAAACGCTAATTGAATTAGGAGCAGAGGTAACTTGGTCATCTTGTAATATATTTTCAACCCAAGATCACGCTGCTGCTGCAATTGCTGCTGCTGGAATTCCAGTTTTTGCATGGAAAGGAATGAACGAAGATGAATTTAACTGGTGCATCGAGCAAACAATCTTTGCATTTGAAGGAGGTAAAGCATTAAATATGATCTTAGATGATGGAGGTGATTTGACCAATATGGTTTTTGATCATTTTCCAGAATTAACCAAAGATATTCGTGGTTTATCCGAGGAAACAACAACAGGTGTATTAAGGCTTTATGACCGTATCAAGAATGGTACACTAATGATCCCTGCTATTAATGTGAATGATTCTGTTACCAAATCGAAATTTGATAATAAATACGGTTGTAAAGAATCCTTAGTTGATGCGATTCGTCGCGCAACAGACGTTATGATGGCTGGAAAGGTAGCTGTTGTTTGTGGCTATGGTGATGTTGGAAAAGGTTCTGCTGCATCATTAAAAGGTGCTGGAGCAAGAGTTATCGTTACAGAAATCGATCCGATTTGTGCGCTACAAGCTGCCATGGATGGATTCGAAGTTAAAAAGTTTAATTCTGTAGTTCATCTTGGCGATATCATCGTTACGGCTACTGGTAACAAAAACATTGTTCAGGGAAGTCATTTTGAGAAAATGAAAGACAAAGTCATCGTTTGTAATATCGGGCATTTTGATAACGAAATTGACATGGCTTGGTTAAATGGTAATCATGGCGATTCCAAAATAGAAATTAAACCGCAAGTTGATTTGTATAATATTGCAGGAAAAGATATTATCGTTTTAGCTGAAGGTCGTTTGGTTAACCTTGGTTGTGCAACTGGCCATCCGTCTTTTGTAATGTCAGCCTCTTTTACAAATCAAGTGCTAGCTCAGTTAGAATTATGGGAAAATACGGCTCAATATGAGAATGATGTATATGTTCTTCCAAAGCATCTAGATGAAAAAGTAGCACGTTTGCATTTATCTAAAATTGGAGTCGAGTTAGATGTGCTTTCCGAAAATCAAGCTGATTATATTGGTGTGAAAGTGGAAGGTCCATTTAAATCAGATACTTACCGATATTAATCAAGTATAAAATATTAGATTTAAAAGCGAGGTATACCTCGCTTTTTTTATTTTTAACTGCTTCAACTTAAGCTTAAAGCCTTAAAATAAGGATTGCCCTTAATTTATTTAAACATTTTTCTCTAATTGAAACCTTAGCGAATCTTTGTCGTTTGAACTTTGGAACCTTCGAACCATGAAAAAAACCACGTTACTTTTTTGCCTTTTTAGTTCCTTCATAGCATTAAGCAATGAATCGACAGAAATCACAAAGCTTCAGTACGCAGAAAATTACAAAGATATTGCCATCAAACAGATGCAATTATATAAAATCCCTGCAAGCATAACACTTGCTCAAGGCATATTAGAATCAGGAAGTGGAAATTCAGAATTAGCAAAAAAACACAATAATCATTTTGGTATCAAATGTCATTCTGATTGGAGTGGTGAAAAAGCATATTTTGATGATGATGCAAAAAATGAGTGCTTTAGAGTTTATAAGAATGCAGAAGATTCTTATTTAGACCACAGCTTATTTTTAACAAAACATAGCAGGTATAAAAGCCTTTTCTTATTAAATATTTCAGATTATAAAGGTTGGGCCAATGGACTTAAAGCCGCAGGATACGCAACAAGTCAGAGTTACGCAAACGCACTAATTAATTTGATCGAAGAATTACATCTAAATACTTTGGATTTAAACGCCATGGCTCTCAATCCAATAAAACCAAGCCTATTTTCAACAGAAAAATTCTTACATTCCAATCGAGTGGTATATGTAAAAGCGCAAAAAGGTGATTCATATTACAAAATTGCAAAACGGCATACTATTACTTTACGACAACTACATAAATACAATGAACATTTTCCGAATCAAGATCTGCTTGAAGAAGGAAGTATTATTTATTTAGGTCCCCGACGTAACCATTCGCGAATACATAAGTTTGTTATTTTAGAAAAAGCAATGACCTTACGAGAAGTCGCTCAAAAAGAAGCTGTAAAGCTTAAACCTATGATGAGGAAGAATCAAATTTCTTCTCCAGATGAACAGCTGCCTAAGGGAGAAAAGATAATCCTTCGATGATTTTAGCGATAAAACAAGAAGGTGATTGATGTTGTGTTGTTTGTTTGTTGAAAAGCCTCGTTCGCGGGGCTTTTTTAGTTAAATAATTTTTATCGCAACTTGATAATAATTATTCACCGCGCCAAGAACTTCATATTTTATGTAAAATGAATTCGCCCACTCAGTAAATGCTTTGAACTCGTGTTGTGGAACGTTGAATTCATCGAAGAAAATCACATCTCCTGATCGAAGATAAGGCGTAATTAGAGTAAGCACATATAAAGTTGCCGTGTACAAATCTGCATCCATGTGAATCACTTTTTTCCGCGAAGGATCAAATGTTGCAAGAAAAGGTAAAAGCGTTTGCTGAAACAAGCCCTGATAAAATTGAAAACGAGTATCGTTAATTTCAGGTAAGGAATCCCCTGAACTCATGTCGCCTTTTTTAAACGGACCCCAATCTTCCGGAAGTCCTGTAAACGTATCAAAGCCATAAAACTTAGCCTCTGGGTGCCTAATGCGAGCAGTCCACCATCGGAAGGAATCTCCTTTCGAAACGCCAAACTCTAAATAATCGATTGCATTATCAAGTTCTTCTTGTTTAATGACATGTTCAAATAATTGTTCTCTTCGTGAGTAATCAAACTTAAAAGAATAAAAATCATTATGCCCTAACTTTTTATGGTGCTGAATCCATTTAGATAAAGCGGACATAGAACCCACAAACGAAAAGATATGCGCCGAAAAAAATCGGTGTCCGTGCAGAAAGAAAAAAAATCCTTTGAGTTTACCCCGTAAAAATAGAAGTCGCTTCATTGAAATTCAAAGGTAGAAAAAATTGAAGATATAAAAAGGATAAGAATCATCAAAATTTATGTGCGCATAAAATCAAGCGACTCACACTAATTCAATTGTTTCGAATTAGTGATTTATTCGTAAATTAGCACCACATTTAAAAGCTCATGCGAATAGTACTTTTGCTCTTATGTTTACTTATTTCCACTTGCATTTATTCGCATAACAGCTATTTTTCTTTCGCTGAAATGCAGTACAACCAACAAACTTCTTGTTTGGAAATTAGCATCTGCGTATCGACTCACGATTTAGACTTTTATTTCAGACAAAAAGTACAGGATATTAGGTTGGAAAAAGCAATGGAAAATGATAGCCTTCTAAAAAAAATTAATCAACTAATTACAAATGGATTTAGTATTAAGCAAGGAGGTGTTATAAATCAATTAAGTATTGAAGCGCACGAAAATACGCTCGATGGATACACCTTTTTTTACCTAAAATCAGAACCAATTCGTTGGAATGAACCAACAAGCGTTACCTATGACTTATTCATGGATCTTTTTACGGAACAGCAACAGAAGCTAACCGTTTTAGGGAGTAAGCATAGTGACACGTATCCTTTCATGCTCTTTCAACGCGAACAAATTATTAAACTCAATTGACAATGAACTATACCCTCTCTTTAATTTGCTTTATTACTGTATTTAATGGCATTTATGCACAAAAAAAGTTTGCGCAACTCGACATGGAGCTTCCAACGCCCAATGAATACCGGACGGCATCTGGTGCACCTGGCCATGCATATTTTCAGCAACAAGCCGACTATAAAATGAACTTGGTCTTGGATGATGACAATCAAAAATTAATGGGAACGGAAGTGATTACCTACACCAATAATTCTCCGGATGCCCTCCCCTATCTTTGGTTGCAACTCGATCAAAACATTTACGACGAACATTCCGACACCAAACTGATTGAAGTGGAAAAGATGGAAGATTTCAAATCGGTAAGTGATATTCAAAAACGTTTCTTCGATTATGATGGTGGGTTTAAGGTGGAGAGCATTACGAATACTTCTGGCCAAAAAATGAGTTATTTCATTAATAAAACCATGCTTCGCATTGATTTAGCGACGCCCTTAGCTCCTAAAAGCAGTGTAAGTTTTACCGTGAAATGGTGGTATAACATAAACGACCGTATGGCCGTGGGTGGCAGATCTGGTTACGAATACTTCGATAAAGACAAGAACTACCTATATACTTTGGCGCAATTCTTCCCAAGAATGTGTGTTTACAGCGACGTAACTGGCTGGCAAAACAAACAGTTCCTTGGCCGTGGGGAATTCACTTTACCGTTCGGAAATTATGATGTAAGTATAACCGTTCCATCTGATCATATCATTGCAGCAACTGGCGAACTTCAAAATGGTACTGATGTGCTTAATGCAAGCCAACGTAAACGCTTCGAGCAAGCCAAAAAAGCAGATTCACCGGTAATGATAGTCACACAAACTGAAGCGGAAGCTGCTGAAAAAGATAAAAAAACAAGCACTAAAACTTGGCGCTTCAAAGCCACCAATGTGCGGGATTTTGCATTTGCTAGCTCTAGAAAATTTATTTGGGATGCTCAAAATGTCAAAGTGGGGGCTAAAAATATCCTGTGCATGTCATTCTATCCCAAAGAAGGAAACCCACTTTGGGAACGATACAGCACCAAGCTAGTGGCGCACACCATTAAAACCTACTCTAAATATACCGTAGATTATACCTATCCCGTAGCGATCTCGGTTCACTCAAAATGGATTGGCATGGAATATCCCATGATTTGTTTCAATGGTGGAAGACCAGAAGAAGATGGTACCTACTCCGAAGGCGAAAAATACGGCATGTGGGGAGTCATTATCCACGAAGTAGGTCATAACTTTTTTCCCATGATTATCAATTCCGATGAGCGGCAATGGACCTGGATGGATGAAGGACTAAATACCTTTGTTCAATACTTAACCGAACAAGAATGGGAGCGCGGTTATCCGTCTAGAAGAGGTCCAGCACACATGATAGCCGACTACATGCGAGGAGACCAAAAATTAATCTCTCCTATCATGACCAATTCTGAATCGATTTTTCAATTTGGAAATAACGCCTATGGAAAACCAGCAACAGGGCTTAATATTTTGCGCGAAACCATCATGGGAAGAGAGTTATTTGACTTTGCTTTCAAAACATATTGTGAACGCTGGAAATTTAAACATCCCAGTCCAGCTGATTTTTTCAGAAGTATGGAGGATGCTTCAGCTGTTGACCTCGATTGGTTTTGGAGAGGTTGGTTTTACGGTACAGAACCAGTAGATATTGCTATCAAAGAGGTGAAATGGTTTCAATTGAACAGTCAAAATCCGAACATTGAAAAAGCACTTCAAGAAGAAAATGACAAAGAAAAAGATATTCACATTGGAGTTCCTAGGAACCAAAAAGAGATCACAGAAACGGTCAATGAGCGAGATTCATTGATAGATGATTTCTACGGGAAAAGAAACATCTATTTGGTTGATGCCTTAGACAAGAAGGAATACGAACAATTTATACAAAAATCCTCGACAAAAGATTTGGCGCTCTTAAATGCTGGAAATCATTTTTACGAAGTAAACCTAGAAAATATTGGCGGTATGGTGATGCCCTTGATCTTCCGATTTACCTTTATTGACGATAGTACAGAAATCGTTCGGATACCGGTTGAAATCTGGAGACAATATGAAGACAAGGTTTCAAAAGTTTTTATTTTTGCGAAGGAAGTCAAAGAGATTCGTTTGGATCCATTTTTAGAAACGGCAGATGTAGACCTCAATAATAATTCTTGGCCCACAGCTACTCAACCTTCACGCTACCAATTATTTAAACAACAGCCTGCGAAGATAAATCCCATGCAACGCCAAATACAAGTAGATGCCTTAGAAAAAAACTAATTATTTGATAAACACAACTATATTGACTAACTTCCGTCTTAAATTGGTCATAATTAAGTGAATGCATTAATGATAAAAGGACTACTACCTATTTTATTTATTCTTTTAAATACACCTCTTTTTGCTCAGGCTGAAGATTGTACGAATGCCACGCCAATCACAAACGTTATTAATTATTGTTCTGGAAACGGCTTTTACACGAATGTCGGTTCAATTCCTTCAGCCTATTCTACCCCTGCGTGTTGGACTGGAGGAGCTACAGAAGATGTTTGGTTTCAATTTACGGCAATCGGAACCGATGTGCTCATTTCAATTAGTGGCTCGGGTAATGGTGGAACACTATTTCAGCCTAGAATTGCCATTTATGATGGTGTCTGTGGCGGGTTAATCAATGAATTAGGTTGTGCGAATGGCGTTGCTGGTATTGGAACTACTCAACTATATGAAGGAGCATTAACTCCAGGAGTAATCTATTTCATTCGAGTGAGCTCTACCCAAGCTAATGAAGGAACATTTAAATTGTGTGTAAATAATTATACCCCCACAGCGAATCCCGGTGCAGATTGCGGTGGCGCGGCTTTTCTTTGTAGCCAGAATCCTGTCAGTGTCGCCACCTTGAGTGGAGGTGGATTAAATAATGATGAACCAGAGCCTGGAACTTGTCTTGATGTACCTGGTGTGGATGAAGGTAATTCTTCATGGTTTTATTGGACTTGTGCGACCAGTGGTCCTTTTACACTCGATATTACGCCAATCAATTCAAACGATGACATTGATTTTATTTTATATTCCCTTGCAGGTAACGACCCATGTGTTGGTAGAACACCTATTCGCTGCTGTTCATCGTCTTGTTTAAATGCTACCGGTTCCACTGGTTTAAGTACAGCTGAATTCGATCTTAATGAATTTCCTGGTTGTCAAGCAGGATATAACGCCTATGTTCAAGCGATTAATATGGTGGCAGGAACTAGCTATGCGATATTGGTAAACAACTTCAGTGCAAGTTCAGGATTTACGATAACGTTCAACAACAATACCCCTAATGGAGGAACATTTGCAGGTCCCAACCCAAATATAGTGGCAAATCCCCAAACGATTTGTTCTGGTCAGGCTATCACCTACAATGGCTCTACCTCTATTAATTGTGCAGGCGGTTTACAATGGAATTTTTTAAACGGGGGTTCACCAACTTCTGCCAATGGCCCAGGACCACATGTTATTACCTACGCTAATCCAGGAAACTATGTAGCTATTCTAAACGGAATAGACAATCAAGGTTGTCAAACAATTGAGTATGCAAATGTGGTCGTAAATCCACCCATTCAATTAATTCTTCAACCGTATGATACCATTTGCAGTGGTGGAAATTCGATCATTCCAATTACCAGTAATCCATCGCTTGGCGTAACTTATTCGTGGACAAGTTCAACTAATTCTAGTATTACTGGTGCCAACAATGGTTCAGGTGGTATAATTAATCAAGTTTTGAATAACACCTCTAATTCCACACAAAACATAGTGTATACTGTCACTGCATCATTGGGTGGCTGCACCAATGTAGATTCTTGTCAAGTAACAATAAACCCACTCATCGAACCGCAATTTTCTCCGCAAGGCCCTTTTTGTTTAGGATCAATTCCCTCTCCTGTTTTGCCATTACAATCAATAAATATCCCATCTATTGCTGGAACCTGGAACACACCAAGTATCAACACCTTGCTTTTAGGACCTAGCACCTATTCTTTTACACCAGCTCCGAATCAATGTGCAGATACTGCAGTAATGGTTGTTCAAATATCCGACAACGCAACCGTTTCATTTACCGCCGACACATTAATTGGTTGTAGCCCATTGAACGTTACCTTATCTACACTAGATGTGCCTGGGGCTAGCTATACTTGGCTATCAAATGGTAGTTTAATCGGAAATACACCAGTCGTTTCTCAACAATTTGTGAATTCAGGATGCTATGACATCGAATTACAATACATTTTAAATGGCTGTTCAGCGACATCAGTACTGAATGATTATATCTGCGTAGAATCCGATCCAATTGCTGCCTTCAGCTTTATACCTGGTATATTTGGAAATCCTTCTGAATCTATTTATTTTCAAAATGGGTCAGCAGGTGCTTCCACCTATTCGTGGGATTTTGGTGATGGGACTTTCTCCTCGCTAACAAATCCAACGCATCTTTTTAACAATACCTTTGGTGGCTATTCAATTACCCTTTACGCGTATTCAAATTCTGGCTGCATAGATTCAGTCACGAATCCGATTGCCTATGAGGAAGGTCTAATTTATTACATTCCAAATACTTTCACTCCAGATCAGGATGAGTTTAATCAAACATGGAAACCAATATTCACCAGCGGATTTGATCCGTATTATTATGAATTAAGCATTTACAACCGATGGGGTGAATTACTTTGGTTGAGTAATAATGTAAATACCGGGTGGGATGGAACATACGGCGTAGCAAAACATTGTCAAGAAGGGGTTTACACGTGGAAAATAAATTTTAAAATTAAAGATATAGACGATCGAAGATTAATTAGCGGGACCCTGAATCTATTAAAATAAACCAAGCTATTCTGCATTAAAATTGCTGCCTTCAGCAAATAAAAATCATAAAGCAACCATAAAGTATTAAATTCGTCTAGATTTTCGTTAATAATAAGTTTACTTTGAGGTAATTCGAAACGTAACAAGTTTATAAAAGAGTTTACTAATTTATTAACACCATTATTGTATTAATTATAAAATAGTGGGGCAGTAAATAAATTATATTTATTTAATTTAGTAAAAAAAAATAATTGATGAAAATAAAAATTACGCTAAAACACTTCGTTTTAATTTCATTTATATCTTCTTTATTTGGGCTTGTTTACTCCCAATCTCAAACCGTTAATTTCCTTTACACAGGAGCCGTTCAAACTTGGATCGTTCCTGCTTGCGTATACAATGTTACCATCACCGCGGCTGGTGCCAAAGGTGGCGGTTCAAATGGTGGAAACGGAGCAGTCATTACTGGAACAGTTCCAGTTACACCAGGTCAAACACTAAACATCTACGTTGGTGGTATGGGCATTCAAGGAAATAATTCAGGTGGATGGAATGGAGGAGGCACAGGTTGGGCTTCTACCAATGGAAATACAAATTACTCCTCTTGGGGAGGCGGAGGCGCTAGCGATGTTAGAATTGGAGGTACCGCTTTAGCCAATAGAGTCATAGTTGGTGGTGGCGGCGGTGGAAGAAGTGGCGGCTCTTCGCCCGTGTGTGGTGGAGCATCTACTTGCAACAATGGTGCAGCTGGTTGTAGTACGTTTGGTCAAGGTGGACAAGGTGGTTCCCAATTCGCGGGTGGCGCTGGTGGAACACCATGGGCAGGTACACCTCCGGGTGGCTCGCCAGGTTCTTTAGGTAACGGAGGAAACGCTGGTGTTTGGCAAACTGCATCTGGCGGTGGCGGAGGCGGCGGTCGTTATGGCGGCGGTGGCGGCGGAAATGACGGATGTTGCACAGGTGCTAACGGCGGCGGTGGCGGCGGTGCAGGATCTTCATTATTACCGGCAGGCGCAACTTGTTTAGCAGCGAACAATACGGGTAATGGATATGTAAATATCACTTACACCGGGGGTGGATCGCTTATCACCGTAGCCAACACTGGGCCTTATTGCGCCGGACAAACGATTGACCTTACTGCAGCAAATGGAGCAAGCTCCTATTCTTGGGCAGGACCAAACGGATTTAGTTCTACCCTTCAAAACCCAACGATTCCCAATTCAACAGCTGCTAATGCAGGTCTTTATACCTTAAGTTTTACTACACCAAACTGTAATGGAACATCTACCACAACTGTAGTGGTAAATACACCAATTGTTCCTACATTCAATTCCATAAATCCTATTTGTCAAAATGGCACTGTTCCTGGTTTGCAGACGAGTTCGACTAATAGTCCTGCAATCACAGGAACTTGGTCACCCTCTACAATTTCATCAAGCGTGGCGGGAATACAAACATATACCTTCACCCCTGCTCCGAGTTTTTGTGCTACTACAGCTACACTCAATGTTACCATTCTACCGAATGAAACCCCCACATTTAATGTGATTAACCCATTGTGTATAAACGATGCACCTCCACTTTTGCAGAACCCATCAACCAACGCAACACCGTACACAGGAACTTGGTCTCCACCCAATGTGGTAACGAGCGCGGTTGGTACTTTCACTTACAACTTTACTCCAACAGCAGGACAATGTGCGGTGCCCACAACCTTTGATATCACTATTTTGAACTACACCAACCCCACTTTTCAACAGATTGGCCCATTGTGTCAATATACAACTGGGGTTACTCTTCCGGGAAGTTCAACCAATTTAATTCCCATAACAGGAACATGGGTGCCAAATAATATCAATACTCAGAATCCAAATACTACGGTTTATAACTTTACTCCCGATCCTTTTCAGTGTTCTGCCACTGGCCAAATGACGATTGTTATTGACCCCTTAAACATTCCGCAATTTGCACAAATTCCACCGGTTTGTCAAGGAGATGTACCTCCTTTAATTCCAACTGTGTCAAATAATACACCTGGAATAAGTGGTACATGGAATCCACCAACGATTGATAGTTCAATTGATGGAGTGTTCACACATACCTTCACACCCGATCCAAATCAATGTGCTGATAGCGTAATAATGAACATCGTGATCATTGCAGCAATGCCACCAAGTTTTGTTGCAGATACTTTAACAGGATGTAATCCATTATTGGTGAATTTATCAACCCAGCAAGTTCAAAGTGCTAGTTACACTTGGGTTTGGAATAATAACACGATTGGAACTGGAAATAGCTTAGATTACTTGTTCACAAGTGCTGGTTGTCATGACATTACACTGATCTACAATCTTCAGGGATGTATAGAAACGACTACCTACAATTCATACATCTGTATGGAAAATTATCCAGTTGCTTCTTTCACGTCTAATCCAAATGTATTGTCATCGCAGAGCGAAATCATTCAATTCAATAATAATACTTTAGGAGCGGTGACCTACCTCTGGGATTTTGGCGACGGGGAAACTTCGACAGAATTTGAATCTAGCCACCCTTATGTGGGTGTTACTGAAAACATGCTTATTAGCTTAACTGGGACAACTCCATTAGGTTGTTCTGACACCTACGAACTAACCTTGGTAGTGATTAGCGATCCAATTTTCTATGTTCCAAATTCATTCACCCCCGACCAAGATGAGAACAATCAAACATGGCATCCAGTATTTACAACAGGTTTCGATCCTTATAAATTCTCTTTGTTGATCTACAATAGATGGGGCGAAGTGATTTGGGAAAGTTTAAATGCTGAGGGAGAATGGGATGGCACATACGGAAGTAATGGCATTGATGTTCCTCTTGGGGTGTATACTTGGGTAATTAATTATGCCAATAAAGAAACCGATGATAAAAAGGTAATTACAGGCACGATTAACCTCATTCGATAAGAATAAGTAAGCTTCAATTATTTCTTACGGAAGAAGATCTTAATTGGAACTCCTTTAAAATCGAAGATTTCACGAATTCTATTTTCAAGAAAACGCCTGTAGGCCTCCGTTAAGTATTGCGGTAAATTACAAAAGAAGGCAAAAGCAGGAGCGTGTGTCGGTAATTGCTGAACGAACTTTATCTTTATGTATTTCCCTTTATTAGCCGGAGGTGGTGTTTGTTGAATTACTTCTAACATAACATCATTCAACTTTGAGGTAGGTATTTTCTTAGTTCGATTTGTAAAAACTTCCATAGCGGTTTCTAGCGCTTTATGAATACGTTGTTTTGTAATGGTTGAGGTGAAAATAATCGGCACGTCATTGTAAGGTGCTAACTGCTTGCGAAGATTCTCCTCGTACTCCACCATCGTTTTATGATCCTTTTCAACTAAATCCCATTTGTTAACAAGCACCACTACTCCTTTAGAATTTTTTTCAATCATGTAATAAATACTAAGATCTTGTTTTTGAATCCCTTCAGAAGCATCAATTAAGAAAAGACAAACGTCTGCATTTTCAATGGTTCGAACAGAGCGAAGTACAGAATAAAACTCAATATCCTCCGTAACTTTTGCTTTTTTTCGAATACCAGCCGTATCGATCAATAAAAAATCAAATCCAAATGATTTATATCGAGTATGGATAGAGTCGCGTGTTGTGCCTGATATATCTGTTACGATATTTCGTTCTTGACCAGTAAAAGCATTAATAAGAGAAGACTTCCCAACATTTGGCCGACCTACGATAGCAAAGCGCGGTAAGTCGTCTTCCTCACGAATTGATTCATTTTCCTTATCAAAATAAGGAACCAGCGCATCTAAAATCTCACCTGTACCACTTCCATTTGTCGCTGAAAGATCAAATACCTCACCAAGTCCGAGCGCGTAAAACTCTGCGGACATTCCTACTCGATCATTGCTATCAACCTTATTAGCCACAACCATTATTTTCTTTTTACTCTTTCGAAGTAATTGAGCCACCACATTATCCATTTCCACAATACCGGTGGTGACATCCAACATAAATAAAATAACAGTAGCTTCTTGAACCGCTAATTCTACTTGTTTTCTAATTTCTCCTTCGAAAATATCTTCTTTGGTTGTCGCATAGCCTCCTGTATCAATTACAGAAAACTGATAGCCATTCCATTCCCCTTTACCATACAGGCGGTCACGGGTAACACCACTAATTTCCTTGACAATCGCGTCCCTCGACTCCGTTAAACGATTAAAAAGGGTCGATTTTCCAACATTTGGTCTTCCAACAATGGCGACAATATTGCTCATTTTATATTCTCCTATTGACTATTAATATCCGTATTTCTTCAATTTCGCTTCGGTGGAACGCCAATCTTTATCAACTTTTACAAAAGTATCCAAGTAGACTTTCTTATCGAGAAATTTTTGAATTTCAAAGCGTGCACTGCTGCCGATTTTTTTCAGCATCTCTCCTCCTTTACCGATTACGATGCCTTTTTGGGATTCTCTTTCCACAATAATAATGGCTCTAATTCTGGTAATATTTTCCTCTTCAATAAATTCCTCAATTTCAATTTGACAACTGTAAGGAACTTCTTTTTGACAGAGGTAAAAAATCTTTCCTCGAATAATTTCCGATACAAAAAATCGCATGGGCCGATCAGATATTTCTTCTTTGTCGTAGTATGGAGGATTTTCAGGGATTAGTGATAAAATTTTTAGCCAAACAGCATCAATGCTAAAATTATGAAGGGCAGAAATTGGAAAAACGAGCGCGTCAGGCAATTCATTTTGCCAGTACAGAGCTTTTTCCATTACTTCTTCTTGATTTGACAAATCAATTTTATTGATTAAACACAAAACAGGCACCTTCAATTTTTTTATCTTCTCAAGTGTTGCCTTGTGATTCATTTCATTCTCCTGCGTATCTGTAATAAATAAGACTAAGTCGGCATCTTGCAAAGAAGCATTTACATAATCCATCATGTTTTCATGAAGTTTATAAGCCGCATTGATTACTCCAGGTGTATCTGAAAAAACAATCTGATAATCCTCTTCATTTACAATTCCAAGAATCCGATGGCGCGTTGTTTGAGCCTTAGCTGTCACAATCGATAACTTTTCACCAACCAAATGATTCATCAAAGTAGACTTGCCTACATTTGGACTTCCAACAATACTAACAAAACCTGATTTATGCATGTTCTCTTTAAACTTAGCGCAAAGGTAGTGAATTAAACACAGTCTTTAAATTTAGCACCGCCTAAAGTATTCGAGGTATTTGCTAAATCAGTACTTTTACCATTCAAATGGAGCACGAATCATTTATGCAACGATGCGTTGATCTCGCCTACTTAGGACAGGGAAATGTAAGCCCTAACCCTATGGTAGGTTGTGTTATCGTGAAAAATGGCCTTATTATCGGAGAAGGATATCACTCAGAATACGGTGGAAAACATGCCGAAATAAAAGCAATAGAAAGTGTTATTGATCAGAAAGAAATTGAAAATTCAACTGTTTATATTTCCTTAGAACCTTGCGTTCATCATGGAAAAACACCTCCTTGTGTCCATGAACTCATCAATCGAAAGATAAAGACAGCTGTTATTGGAAGCAGAGATAGTAATCCAATTGTTGGCGGGAAAGGCATAGAATCATTAAAAAGAGTGGGGATAGAAGTAATAGAAAATATCCTTGAAGAAGAATGTCGGAAGTTAAACAAGCGATTTTTTACCTTTCATGAAAAAAGACGGCCCTATGTAATTTTGAAATGGGCGCAAACATCCGATGGCTATTTAGATAAAAACCGAGAAATCGGTGAAAAAGGAGTCAATTGGATTTCCTCTCCTGAATCGAAAGTACTTGTTCATAAATGGCGAAGTGAAGAGCAAAGCATTTTGGTAGGTAGAAACACCATTTTGAATGATAATCCATCCCTCACTGTTCGTGAGATTAGTGGTAAAAATCCAACTCGAATTGTGATTGACAGCCAATTACAATTAAGTAAAGATGTTAATATATTCTCCAAAGATGCGCCTACACTTGTTTTTAACCGCTTAAAAAATGACCAAACAGATGGTGTAGAATGGATTAAGATTTCAGAAACGTCCACGAAGCACATTCTAGACGAATTATTCAAGCGAAATATTCAATCTGTTTTAGTAGAAGGCGGAAGCAGAACCTTACAATATTTTATTATTGATAATGTTTGGGATGAAGCGCGCGTGATTGTTGGCGACGTAAAATTTGGTGACGGCATAAAAGCACCAGTAATGAATAAAGTACCAAGTAGAGCCCATCAATTTAGTAACCACGACACCATTTATTACTACCATAGAAGATGATTGAATTAGTAAGTTGCATCCTTTGTTCAAGTCTAATTTTTGTAGTCTTTAAACTTTTTCCACGATACAAAATAGATACCTTTCAGGCCATAGTCTTTAACTATTTTACCGCCGCCTCTTGTGGAATCTTGTTTTTTCATTCGGAATTTAAGGGAATATCGGCGGGTGATGTTAACATCCTAAAGTATGCGTTTTATTGCGCCATATTATTTATTTCCTTGTTTTTAATTATGGGCATAAGTTCACAACGAAATGGTGTTGCCTCTACCTCTGTCGCTGTTAAAATGTCCATGTCGATTTCGATGTTAGCCATGATTTATTACAACCATGAATCGCTTTCTATTCTAAAAATTAGTGGCTTGATCGCCGCCATTCTAGGTGTTATCCTTGTTTCCTTACCTAGTAAAAGTGCTGCGAATGGCAAACAAGCAATTTGGATGCTATTTGTTTTATTTTTCGGAAGTGGCTTATTAGATTTTTTACTAAATGTCATCCAAAAAAGTAAACTCAGCGGATGGCATCCTGGTTTATTTTCAGCGCTTGGCTTTTTAATGGCAGGAATCATGGGTATAGTTATAATTGGGATCCAATTGCTTCGAAAAAAAATGAAAATACAACTCAAAAATATAGTCGCAGGAATCGTTTTGGGTGTGCCCAATTATTTCTCAATCTATCTTTTACTTGCAGCTTATCAAACAACAGGTTGGTCGGACTCTACCGTTTTGGCAATCATTAATGTGAGTGTTGTCCTTACAGCTTCGATTATTGGCTTGTCATTATTTTCAGAAAAATTAAATCTTAAAAAAACGATTGGACTTTGTTTTTCAATTCTAGCCATTGTCATTTTGTATATTTCCAATGCTCGCTAGATAAGAGATTTATATACCTCCTGTAATTAATTAAGCTATTTATTTCTTAATTTAGCTGAAACAAAAATTACATGCGGAAATTTATACTTATAATTTTCTTATTACCGGTTGGCTTCTTATTTTCACAATTTAATATCAATGAAGCGAGTAATGCGAATGGTAGCACCATTGTTTTACCAAGCGGAAGCACCCCAGATTGGATAGAAATTTATAATGGTGCAGCAATCCCAGCCAATATTGGAGGATTTGGGCTAAGCGACGATCGAAACTTGCCCATGAAATGGACTTTTCCCACCTCTATGATTAGTCCATTAGGTTTTTTAATGGTCCATGCAGTAAATAAAAACACCGTAAGTTTTATTGATCACTATGAAACAGCTGTATTTGCAGATTCTATTTGGCAGTATGAAACACCCACCGCTGAAATACCATTATGGAATAGTAGCACCTTTAATAGCAGCTCTTGGCTTAGCGGTGCAGCAAGTATTGGCTATGGTGACGGCGATGATGCAACAGATATCATTGGACCGTTTACGACCATTTATTCTAGAATCAACTTTCAGTGTACGAATATAGTTGCTATAAAAAAAACAATCCTAGACATCGATTATGATGATGGATTTGTGGCTTACTTGAATGGTATTGAAATCGCACGTGCAGGACTAACAGGTACGCCACCAACATGGGATGAATTAGCGAGTGACCATGAAGCTACACTCCCACAAGGCGGTGCAATTTCTACATTTGAAATTGATACGGCAATTATTCAAGCAGCCCTCATACTTGGGAATAATGTACTCGCCATTGAAATTCACAATGCAGATCCAAATTCATCTGATTTAACAGGGAAACCTTATTTAACATTTGGATATGACACCCCCGGCACATTTGCAAGTGGAACAACACATCCCTATTTCACAGCAACAATAGGAGGAACATTAGAAGCCAATTTTGGCATAGCTACCGGCGGTGAAATGCTTTACCTTTCTAATCCGGCGGGTATTTTTATTGATTCATTGCTCATAAGTGACCTTGAGCCTAACATGTCGAATGGTAAACTTACGGATGGTGGAATCGCAACTGCCACTTTTACTGTACCAACACCAAATGCTTCAAACAATACCTCCATTGGCTATGACGGCTATGAAAATCAAGCAACAATCACAAATAATGGCGGCGTATTTCCAGGACCAATTCTTGCAAATATCATTAATAATTCCGTTGCAAATGGAGTACTAAGGTACACCACAACAGGGGTTAATCCAAGCGCAAATTCTCCGCTAGTAGTTGGACCAATCTTACTTTCGACGAATTGTGTATTGAAAGTTCGTTGTTTCCCTTCCGTAAGCTCTAACTTGCTACCTAGCTTGGTCGCAACAGAAACCTTTTTATTTCAAGAAGATTTTTCCCTGCCAATCGTTTCCCTTACCATCGATTCAGTAGACCTTTACGGAGGCAACGGCATTTTTGATAATTGGTGGACAGACTGGAAAAAACCCTGCGTAGTAGAATATTTTGATAAAAATGGAATAAAAAAGTTTGAAACCAGGGCATCCGTTAAGCCAGACGGCGGTGCAGGTGGAAGTCGTTCCAACCCACAACATAGCGTGACAATCGAACCTGCAAATTCCTTGTATGGAGAAGGCAAACCTGTCCACTATCCAATAATTCCACAAAAACCATATATCGAGGATTACTATGCATTATATATTCGAAATGGCAGTAATTTTTGGAACGCATACCCACAAAGAGACGCTACCCTTTGCAGAATAATGGCAAAGACCAATGTTAATTCGCAAGGTTATACCCCAGCAGTAGTTTACTTGAATGGTCAATACTTTGGTATTTATGAATTGCGGGAAAAAGCCAACGAAGGATATTTTAAAAACAACTATAATAACGACATGGACAGCTTGGATTTACTTTCAGTAAGTTATTTTTATGGCGCTGGGGTAGTTAGAACGGTCAAAGGTTCAGATACTTCGTTTTTCTCCATGCGCGATTACATCACTACAGCAGATGCTACAAATCCTAGCTATTTTAATGACTGTAATAGCAAATTAGACTTGTATAATTACACAGATTACATTGCAGGAGAAAACTGGTATGCAAATGCCGATTGGATCTACAATAACATGAAAATGGCAAGGACGCGCACCACCGATAACAAATGGCGTTTCTTTTTACAAGATTTAGAATGGGGCCTTGGTGGCTGGACCGATTATAATACCAATATGTTTGATTATTTTAGGAACAACCACCTACCGAATCCATTTTGGGAAATCTATGATGCCTTGGTTCAAAACACAGAATTCAAAAATTATTTTGTGAATCGCTATGCAGACCTTATGAATTTTACTTTTCAAAGTAATAAATACACTCCTATTATCGACAGCTTGTACAACGAATTACTTCCAGATATGCCTAGGCATTTTCAATTATGGACTGGCGACGTAGCGGGAGGAATGGCCAATTTTGCCTATTGGCGAGATGTTCATATTGCCCAATTTAATAATCGAAACGCTGTCGTACGAGATCAAATAGTTGCTGAATTTAGTTTAGTGAAAAAAGTAAATGTGAGTTTAGATGTATTTCCTGCAGGAGCAGGCTATATAAAAATATCGACCATAGTTCCAGAAACACTTCCATGGACAGGCGTTTATTTTGATGGTGTTCCCGTAAAAATTACAGCCATCGCTAATCCTGGGTATACCTTCAAAAATTGGGTTCAAAATATAACACTTCCAGCAGGTAGTTTGTTACAGTCTAGTATAACCCAAAACATTGATCAAAACGATCTATTCAAGGCCGTATTTATTGGAACACCCGAAGAGCCATCCTTAACCATTTCAGAGATTAATTACAACCCCGACCCAACAGTAGATGGTGGAAATTGGATTGAATTGCACAATTTTGGATCTACGGCTATGGATTTAACAGCATGGCATATTAAAACAAAGAACCATTACGATAAATTTAGTTTTGAGGATCAAACCATTATTCCACCCAATGGATATTTGGTAGTTTGTGAAAATATGGCACTTTTTAATAGCATGTATCCCCAAGTTCAAAATGTGGTTGGCGGAACGGGCTTTGTTTGGAGCAATAAATACGATTCCATTCGAGTTTTCAATCCTTTTGATAGTATGGCCTTAGTAGCGGTTTATTCGGATGAATCCCCCTACCCTAAATGCGCAGATGGTTGGGGAAGAACCTTAGAGAATAAACATACTTCCATCTCCCTTCTCGATGAAAATTCATGGTTTTGCGGTTGCATCGGCGGATCTCCTGGAAAAGCGTATGAGCAATGTGAAGAGCCCATTTATGTTAGTGAATTTAGTTATAATAACACCAACCAAAATTACAATGCTGGCGATTGGTTTGAACTGTATAATAATACCTCGAGCAATATCGACCTAAGTGGATTCAGTTTTAAAGATTCCAAAAATAATCATGAATTTATCTTTCCAAGTATTAACCTCATTGCAGATTCATTTCTTGTTGTTGGTAATGATCTAAATGCCTTTAACACAAGAAACCCATTGGTTGAAAATGTAATTGGGACTTTTAACTTTGGCCTGTCACCAAAAGATGGGATTCGAATATATGATAATAATGGGATCTTAATCAGTAGTTTAAATTACGATACGATAGCTCCTTGGTCAACTATTCCTAGTTACCAAGACTTTACGAATGAATATAATTTCTATCAAGGATATTTAAACCCAACAGATGGCTTTTCATGGTTTATCGGCTGCGAAGGAGGCTCGCCAGGCACTCGGTTTTTATCCTGTCCTGTATTACCAGATGGTGAATTTGCTTTTTTATATCCAAATCCAAGTTCTTCCAATATCACCATTACCATAAATAATACAGCAACTGGAGTAGGATTTACCGAGTTAGAAATTTACAATTTAAATGGCCAACTATTATACAAGCAACTCTTAGATAAAGTACAAGAATCAGTGATGAGTGTAGAAATAGACGTTGAACATTTCCTACAAGGCGTGTATTATGTAAAAATTCTACAAGCAGATCAAAGCAAGACGCTTCCTTTCGTGAAATTATAGGTAAAATTAAGCAGTTATTTGAGCTCTATTCAGCAATGAAATCATGCCAATCGTAACAATAAAGAGCTGAGAGGATGTTTCTTCACTCAAAGAGCTTCCATCTTCATCATCAGTGGACACTTCCATGGCCATGAATTGTGCTAAATCCGGTTGATCACAAAAGGATTCCAATTCCTCCTCATCTTCAGTTTCGAAATAGCTATCCAACATCTCGAAATATGGATCCTGCATTTCATCGATATCAGTTTCCGAAATTGGTCGCACATTAAGTCCTTCCATCTCAAAAGAAGACATGATTAAACAAAAATAATAAATCAATAATCCTTCTAATTCCTCATTTTCGTATTCACTTGCAGCAGACATAACGTAATCCAATAATTCTGGCTGTGCCAAAGCATAACGCTCCGACAGGCTCTCCAAAGCATCGTCCTCAAGGTTGTCAACGTGCCCGATGGCCTTTTCAATGCTATTGATACTTACTTGTCCCATAACTTTATTTTATTTTTTACAAATGTACTATTCTACTTTCAATAATACATTTTCAATTTGAGCTAAAGATTAAATCTAGAATAAATTAACTTTACCGAAAATAGCAGTCGTTAATATGGGAAAAATGGGAACAATAGTAGATGTTAGAACAAGGGAAGAATTTGTTGGAGGGCATATTCAACATTCAATAAACATTCCCTTACAGGAAATCACGAATCATATTGAAGAAATAAAAACCATGGAGGAGCCAATCATTTTTTGTTGTGCCAGTGGGGTACGAAGCGGTCATGCAGCAGACTACTTTACCGCTCTTGGTATCACTTGTGAAAATGGTGGTGGTTGGTTGAGCTTAAATAGCAAACTGTAAAAAGATGACTAAAATCATTTTTTAAGCATTCAATTTCGCCTATCTTTGTTGCTCCAAATTTAAATGATACATAGTATGCAACTGTGGAATACCTTAAACAAGGAGGAATTAGAAACAAAATTGCGGGAGCTTGGTCATCATTTTATTACCATCTCATTTTATCAATACGCAACGATTGCTCATCCTCGCTTATTTCGTGATCATCTTTTCCAAATGTGGACAAAATTTAATGTTGTAGGTAGAACCTACATTGCACATGAGGGAATAAATGCCCAGATTTCTGTTCCATCGGATCATATTGGTCAATTTCGTGAAGAACTTTATGAAATAGATTTCCTGAAAGGTGTTCGGCTAAATTTTGCAGTCGAAGACTCAGCCGCTGAGTTTCCCTTCATTAAATTAAAAATTAAAGTACGCGATAAAATTCTTGCAGATGGATTAAATGATAAAACATTTGATGTAAGAAAAATAGGAAAACACCTTAGTGCAGCAGAATTTAATCAATTAACGGAAGACCCTGACACCTTACTTATCGATTTTAGAAATCATTATGAACATGAAGTTGGTTACTTTAAAGGTGCCATTTTGCCGGATGTTGATACATTTAGAGATAGCCTTCCATTTATTGAGAAAACCTATTTAGAAGGAAACCAAGATAAAAATATCGTGATGTATTGTACCGGAGGAATTCGCTGTGAAAAAGCATCAGCATGGTTTAAACATAAAGGATATGAAAACGTACATCAATTGGAGGGAGGAATCATCAAATATGCAAATGATGTAAAGGAAAACGAACTTGAAAATAAATTCATCGGTAAAAATTTCGTCTTCGATGAACGTAGAGGCGAACGAATTACAGAAGATATCGTTTCTGTTTGTCACCAATGTGGTTCGCCAGCAGATGTTCATACGAATTGTATAAACGATGCGTGTCATTTGCTCTTTATTCAATGCGAGACTTGCAAAGAAAAAATGGAAAGTTGCTGTTCAACAGAATGCCAAGAAACCATCCATTTGACTGAAGACGAACAAAAATTGCTTAGACAAGGAAAAAATAACAGCAATAAAATTTTTAAAAAAGGACGGTCGAACAATTTAATTTTCAAGTTAAATCGAGAAAAATTCTAACTTTGGTTCAAACAAAAAACACTTAAAAAAATGGTATTAGCGATAGACTGGACCGTAAGCTCTGAAATTATTGAAGGATGGCGCACTCCGAATTGGTACGGTTTATTGTTTGTATCCGGTTTAATAATCGGGTATTTTGTAATAAAAAAAATATTCGCTAAAGAAAATATACCCAATGAATCATTGGATAAATTAGTTCTTTACACGGTACTTGCTACCGTTATTGGCGCACGTTTAGGACACGTATTTTTTTACGAATGGAGTTATTACAAAGACCATTTAGGAGAAATAATAATGGTTTGGAAAGGCGGATTAGCAAGCCATGGTGCAGCATTGGCTATTTTGATTTCGCTCTATTTATTCTCCAAGTTGGTCGTCAAAAAACCATTGTTATGGATCCTAGATCGAATGGCAGCACCCATATCTATTGGCGCCACATTTATTCGCTTAGGTAATTTAATGAACCACGAGATTGTTGGCCATCCTGCCAATGTTCCATGGGCATTCAAATTCCATCGCTATTACAATGAAACGCTCGGTGTTTATGACCCTACACCAAGACACCCTTCTCAATTATATGAAGCCATAATCTATTTATTTATATTTGGAGTGTTACTTTTTTTATTTTGGAAGAGAAATCTGTGGCAAAAACCAGGTTTTATTTTTGGTGCTTTTTTAATCCTCGTTTTTACTGCACGATTTTTTATTGAATTTACCAAAGAAGGACAAACCGCACGCGATTTTGAATTGGTACTCAATACAGGGCAATTGCTTAGTATCCCGTTTGTTCTAGCTGGTTGCATAATCCTTATTCGATCATTAGTAGCGAAGAACAAATCTTAATTCGATACTTCCTAATAAAGATACTTTCGGTACAATTGAAAGCACCCCATATTTTTAGTTTCGATTGCTGAGCCTATTCGCTTAATTAGCTTAAAGTTTAATTTTCCTTCTTATATTTGTAGCCTAAATTAAACTAACTCTAAATGGCTGAGAAATCTGCAACTTCTAAACTTAGCTCAACTGCCAAAAAAAGCACTGCTGTAAAACCAAAATTCCCAAAGGAAACCTATGTGAAATGGTATACTGACATGTTGCTTATTCGTCGATTCGAAGAGAAAACAGGTCAATTATATATCCAGCAAAAATTTGGTGGATTTTGTCATTTATACATTGGACAAGAGGCAATTGTAGTTGGTACGGCAAGCGCATGTCGACCTAGCGATAAACACATGACGGCCTATCGTGATCACGGTCATCCAATTGCTTTAGGTACAAATCCTAGAGTATTGATGGCTGAATTATACGGAAGATCAACCGGTTGTTCAAAAGGAAAAGGTGGGTCCATGCACTTTTTTGACAAAGAAAAAAACTTCATGGGTGGACATGGAATTGTAGGTGCTCAAATCGCAATGGGAACAGGTGTTGCTTTTGCCGAACAATACAATGGAACTGAAAATGTCGCAGTGGTATCAATGGGAGATGGAGCTGTACGTCAAGGTGCTTTGCATGAAACCTTTAATATGGCGATGTTGTGGAAACTTCCCGTGATTTACATTATTGAAAATAATAATTACGCTATGGGAACTTCGGTGGAAAGAACTACCAATGTAACAGATTTATCAAAAATTGGACTCTCCTACGAAATGCCTTCAAAAATTGTAAATGGCATGCGTCCGGAAGATGTTCATGATGCTATTGAAGAAGCGGCAAATCGCGCTAGACGAGGTGATGGACCAACTTTATTAGACATTAGAACCTACCGTTATAAAGGTCATTCGATGTCGGATCCACAAAAATACAGATCAAAAGATGAAGTAAGTGATTGGATGGATAATGATCCAATTGATCATGTATTAACTGTCATAAAAGAAAATAAATGGCTTTCGGAACAAGAAATTGAAGCCATTGCTGTGTGGGTTAAAAAAGAAATTGATGAATCCGTAGAATTTGCCGAAAATTCGCCTTATCCAGAAGCGAGCGAACTCTATGAGGATGTTTACACCCAAACAGATTATCCATATATTAAAGAATATTAAAAAATAAAAATATAAAACCATGGCGGAAATAGTTTACATGCCGAAATTGAGCGACACCATGACTGAAGGGGTTGTTGCTTCTTGGATCAAAAATGTGGGAGATTCGGTTAAGAATGGTGAAATTATCGCAGAAATAGAAACAGATAAAGCCACCATGGAATTTGAGTCGTTTTACGATGGCGTTTTGCTTTACATTGGCGTTGATACCGGTAAAACAGCACCAGTGAATGCCATTCTAGCCATAATTGGCGATAAAGGGGAAGATATTTCCGGATTACTATCAGGTGCTGCTGCAGCTGCAACTACCGAAAAAATAGAAGTGCCTGAAACTCCAATAGCAACTCCGGCTCCAACGGTAAAAGCAGA